>JBNJFT010000114.1:0-7527 GCA_051747065.1 Bacteroidota bacterium
CCTTCGACAAAAATATCCGGAGTTGGAGTACAAGGAATTTGTGCGTTTCTTGGAGTCCAGCCGTAAGAAAGGAGGGTTGTTCAATGGGGCGAAAGGGTTCTTTAAATCACCAAATCCACAATAGAATGCAGGCGATGGCTGTATTTGGTGAGAGTCGGCATATCGCTAAAAAGGAATACAAAGAAATCGATGCCAGTAGACAAATGAAAACAGTTGGGATTCACTCGTATAATACTTATGGATCCTATGAACAAACCTGTAAGGAGTTTTCGAAATGGGTCAAAAAAGAGCATGGAGTGAGAAATATAGAAGAAATAACTAAGGTACATACCGCAGAGTACCTACAGCATCGGCAGGAGCAAGGCCTATCTCCCTGGACCGTCAGCAAGGATCTGTCGGCGCTGAACAAAGTGTTTAATCAAAATCATACGAAGGCCGAGCTGGGGCTTCGGGAAAGAAGTCGTTTGGAGATTACCCGCTCTCGTGGCGATCGAGAGCATGATCGGTCATATAATCCAAATAATTACCGGGAGCAGATCGCGTTTGCCAAGGCGACGGGGTGCCGGAGGGAAAGCGTGTTGAAAGTCGAACCTCGGAATATCCGGATCGAGGACAATAAGGCGGTTTCGGTGTACCTCAAAGAAAAAGGCGGGAAAGAACGGGAAGCTCCGGTGCTGAAAGAGTATCAAAGAGAAATTGCTCAAATGGTCGCCGGCAGAGATCCGGAGCAACGGTTGTTTGAAAAGTACACAAGCAAGATCGACAATCATGCCTTCCGGGCAGAATACGCCCAAAATCGCTATAAAGAGCTTTTAAATGATCGAGAGGATGCTCGGGACTACCGAGGGTATGATCGGGCCGTTATCGGGCAAATATCGCTCGATTTGGGCCATAATCGATTAAATGTGGTGGTAGACCATTACTTAAGACAATAAAAAGGAATTTGCCCCCTTTATGTCGAAATGATTAATATAATGACAAAGGGGGTGGCCATGTGGATCTGTATAGTATTTCTGAACTGGCAAAAATAACGGGCATACCGGAATCAACGGTAAGATATTACCGAAACAAGTACGAAGAATACTTCGAATATGTGGGAGTTGGTCGAAAAAGACGCTATAAAGAGTCCGCTGTGGATGTGCTGCGGACAATTGCGGAATGTAGCGACCGCAACCTCAGCAAAGAGCAAATACAATTAAGGTTAAACCAAGAATTTGCAAAGTATGTAGACCTTGAAGAATCAGGAGATAATTACAGTAGCAATAACATAGCAACAACGCAACAACAATCTAATTCCTTGGAAATTGTAGCAAAATCCCTGGAGCGGATCGCCGATCAGCAGGATCGGATCGAAGCCCTCGAAAAGAAAGTGGCCAACTATGAAAATTTGGAACAAGAAATGGCAGCATTAAAAAAAGCCCTGGAAGAAAAACAAGACCAGGGGAAACAAAGTGGTTTTTTATCCAAAATTCGAAAAATGTTTGATTAAATATACAAAAGTGGCCCCAAATGGATGGTGGCCACTTTTGCTTTGTAGCATTTTCAATAATTAGAAGGCTTTACAACTGTGCCCTAAATTTATCTTTTGGGAAGTGTAAGGTTTATAAAATAAAATCCCTAGGATGCATCAGCCCGTGATCGGGTTAAATCCACCTTGTCGAAACTATCAATGTAAATGGCAGGATAAGGCGTCTTACAACGCGGACACATATTGCCGGCTACGCCTGCAAAAACTGCATTAGAAATGGTATGACAATTAGTGCAAAACCATAGATTTTGTATGACAAATTGACTCTGTAAGGGGTTTATGTACTGCAAAAACTTACATAGAGCGATATGACAATCACTAAAACACACCCCAAAGTGCATCCATAACAAATGCCGGAGATCCAGTATAAAAAGCCTTTTAAAAAACAAACTGCACCACCATAAAAACATAAAACCGATAATTGCATCACCGGTACAATCATTGATTCGACGGCATAGCCGACGATATGTTACCCGGCGGTGCACCGCCCTTATCCTGCCTTTACTGTTATTTTGCTTCTTTTTTAGTTTCCGGATCAAATTCAAAGTTCCGGATGCACTTGATCAGCTTAATGCTTAATTCTTGAAAACAATCCTCATCAAACCGTCCATTGATGATGCTATTTTTGATCACCAGGGGCTGAAACATTTCAATAAGTTCTCGAAGAGCTTCTCCATCTCCTTGTTGGGCTTTCTTTATGGTAGCGTTGAATGCCTTTTTATTCATGATTCCTCCTAATATTATGGCTTGTTGCATAGTCATCAGGCATAGCTTCTCGAATTTTCTTTATTGCCCCGCGTTTCGTTTTATTTACTGCTTGTTTGGTAATGCCGAGTCTTGCTGCCACGTCCAAATCTCTTTCTCCCAGTAAAATACAATGATAAAAAATCGTTCGTTGTTTTTTGGTTAACCCTAGAAAAGCATCAATGATTTTTTTGTTTTCCGTAAGTTCTGAGAAATCGTCCGCCCCTTCACCCAGTTCGATTTCTTTTAAAAAATCCACGGCATCATCTGCGACCAGGTTTACTCGCTCTTCTTTGAATTCCGGATCCACTACATTGAGTGATAAATTTTCTTTGGAGCGTTTTTCTGCGCTGGCTTTTTTCAGCTGCAATGCGGTTAAAGTAATCGTTTTTTGTACGTAACTACAAAAATGTGCTTTCAGTAACGCATCTTTTTCTTCTTGCGGTCCTTCACGATTTTTTGAAGAAGTGTTATTTTCGCAAACCCCTGAATTTTTGCGATTTCTCATGTATTCCATCCCCTTTGTGTAATAGCTACGGAAGCGTTGCCTTTACCCGTTTTTGCGAACTTATGTTCTTTTGAAGGGTAAAAAAAATAGCAAATTGCTACCCGCTCTTTATAAAATATAGTTTTTTCAAAATTAAGTCAACCTCCGGAATAAAAAAATTACTGTCTTTTTTAAAAAGCCCATCTAAGGTTTACCTTTTTTGTTCTGAACGCTTTTATTAGTAAGGATGGGAGGTGTTATAATGACAAGCGAAATTTTTGATTTGGCCACTGCACAGGGTATATGGGCGACGCTGTCGGTGACTTTGATTTTTTATATTTTACAGACCCAGAAGAAAAGAGATCAGAGACAGGAAGCACGGGAAGAAAAATATCGAAATATCATTGCCGGTCTTACGGACAAATTGGATACGATTCATGAAATCAAGCAGGAACTGCAAGAAATCAAGGTGCATGTGGGATCCAATAAGCGCGGAGAGTGAAAAAAATAAAACAATTTTGAAATGAAGGTTGATTTTTTTTAGTAAATTTACTCTTTCTTAGTGTAAGGCAAAATAGTTGGCCAACGGAGTTAGTCTTATAAAATAAAATTTAAAAGGAGAGGATTTATATGTCTTATAATCATGGAGATAGAATAACAAGGGTTGATCTTGTAACTGAAAGTGCTGCTCAAACTGCAGTAAATAGGTATGAAGATGCGATTGATAATTTAAGCAACTCCACTGTCGAGAGAGTATCTGATGCACTAGCCGTTAAAATCTTTGGATTTGCGGGACTATTAGGTAATGTTATAATTAATCTCGTTGAACAAAACCGTATTGAAAATGATTTTACAGCCCAGAAAGCAGTTTATGAAGATGTACTTTCCCATTATGGTAACGGAAACATTGGAGTAGAGGTATCACAACAACTTGAATACTTTGATACTTATTATGGTGGTTTCCAAGAAAAAGGATGGCTTCCTGTAGGAACCCCTTTTATTACGGGAATCCAATTGCCAGATGGTACATGGATACAAGCATCATAATTAATGGCTGGAAATTTTACTGCTAAATAAATCGATTAGAGGATTGAGTGTATTCAATCCTCTAATCGATATTACGTTTTAAAGTTATAGGTTTTTCTTCTAAAAACTTAACGATCTCTTTATATTTATCAGATGCTACAGATACAGTAACATTTTTTTTGTCTAATATACTTCTTTTATTGATATATAATTCTAAAGTTGTAGAGTTTTGAGGTAAGAAAATTTTGTTTATATTATCCCACGAGTAAAAATTCTCTTTTGATTTAATTCCATTTGAATAGATTTTATTCTTTTGCAGTTCATATATCAACCCTACAGTCAAAACTATTGAGTAGTCTATTCCAACAGGAAGAATGATAATCAACAAAAAAGCTAAGATTCCAACTATAGTTTTCGATTTATTAGAAAAAATGCCTGGTATATCATGTTCATATATTCCTCCATATTTTTTTGTACGAACTTTGCTTTGTACTAATCTAGCAAAATAATAAAAGCCTATAATCCAAATAATTGATTTTATTAATAAACCATTGAATTCCAATAAATTTCCTCCTTTACAATGATACTTTATATTAATATGATACCATATATTCTACTATCAACTATACATACTATTATAAAAAATTTCAATTTTCAAGTTTTTAGCTATCTTTATTTAAACCTAATTTGAATCGCTTCCATAGCCAATTTAAAATTTTCTTTACCTAACCTCGAAAACACATCATGCACATCCACTTTATTGTGTGGATTATAAAGATTAAAAGCAAGCTCCAACAACTTTCGAGCGGTACTGGATGGTTCCGTCATATAGGATGGAGAATCCTCGTTTACATTAAGTAAATCATGCTTGATCATACGAGTATTAAAATCATAAATATACGCCACCTTTGAGTAGAGTTCTTCATTGCCGGCGATGATATAAAATAAAGCTTTTCTTTCATTATCATGAGTTTTTGTCTTGTCTCTCTCTAGTAGTTCTTTGTATCGTGTTTGCAATCTACTCACCGTCCCTTTCTTTTTCTCCTATTTGTGTTCTTAAGTGCTGAAGTTCATCTAATCCTACTTGTCCTTCCAGCTCGGCTTCTTCTTTGTTATCTTGGTAGTCATTATCTGAAACACTTTCATAGTGATTCACAAAGTTTTCTTCCAGGGCTTTTTTTAGATACGCAAACATCGCTTTAGGTTTCCGGATTTTGCTGTAAGCGTAAGTCATCGCTATATAAATCACTGGATCTCCATTAAATCGTTCCGTTACCTTACAAGCAATTTCATAAAGCTCTGCAATCTGCTTGTCGCTGAAATATTCATCTTGTAATCCTGTATTTTCTCTTATTTCATCGTAGTCAAAAACTCCAGCTTCTTTAAATTTCTTATGCTTCTCCGTCTCTTCATCGATGTGTTTAGGGAACACTGTAAATTCAATCTCAGCGATCCTTCGTCCTTTTTTTATTTTCTTGTAGTCTATTATTATATCCGATTTGTTGTTAATTTCTTCTTTTGCTGGCTTTAAAACTCTTTTTTCAAAATCTGTAAATGCTTTATAATTATTTTCTTCTATTCCTAATTTATCTCGTAGCTCCTTTAAATCTTCACTTTTATGAGGTTTATCAGGATTTGATTTAATCCATTTCCCTTCAAATCGCTTTAAGAGTTCGTATAACCGCAAAGTGTATTTACTGCTAAAACTTAAAGCTATCTTAATCATATACTTGGTATAAGGAGTTTTATCCCCTTTCAACGCAATTATATAAGGTTTTAATTTATTGCTAATCTCTATATTTACCTCTCCAGTTCCTTCGGTATAATCAGCTGAAGAAAGTAGATTAACTCCCCTATAATGCATTTTCCCAGTTTGGGGATCAATAGTTTCAACCTTTAGGGTTTTCTCTAGTAAGTTGTCCAGTGTTCCGGTAATTAATTTATAAGCGGCCTTAGAATCAATTTCCATGAATTCTGAAATGTCTTTGATATGTATTCGATATTCTTTCAGATCATCGTCAGTAGGTTTTATCTCTGAAATCAGACAGGCAAGTATCTTTTGTTCTAATAAACCAAGTTTCCCTTTTGCTTCGATAAATTGATTCGCTTTGACTACATAATTATCTTTTTTCATAACTTACCTCCTTATAATTTAATACTATTCTAGTATATCAAATAAAAGACATAAGGACAAGAATTTTTATTTGTCCGCTCCAAACCCTGTAAATGTCCTTATTAAACCCTGTAAATGTCCTTATTAAACCCTGTAAATGTCCTTATTAAACCCTGTAAATGTCCTTATATTTATCTGGTAACCCAGTAATATAGCCAAAAAAAAGGCCTGTAGTGGTTTAGTGGGTTTAAAGGGTTTACTGTTTTTTGTTTATTTATTTATATAGGGACACATCCAAAAGATGGAAATGCGTAATACATAAGATCTCTCTAAAAGCACAAAAAAGAAAGAGAAAATAATAAAAACTAAAGTTATATGTTGTTTTTTATAACAAACAAACGTTGAAATAAAAACCTTTACAAGGGCTTTTAAATTTGCTACAATAGATCTATAAACAACAACCAATGATATCGAAGCGAAAGATTTCGTATCGATGATATAAAAAACTAGCGATAACGCATTATAAAAAACAGGTTTACGACTATAAAAAATCGTGGGCGTGTTTTCATTTTTTTGAAAACCAAATAAGCCGGTTATAAAAAACAAGCTATCACGCAATTATAAACAATGCGGGGCTTGTTTTTGTTGTTTTATAAGCAAGGACAGCCAAATAAAAAAGAAAGGATGATGGTAAAAAAGGCTTTGGTGTCTGCGTATTTGCAGACGAAAAAGAACACAAAAAAAAGCTTTCCTGTTTGCTCACGGTTAGATCGGAGGCTACGGATCGGCGGCATGAGACTTGGCGTTGGAGAAGGAAACGATGGAAGCAATTTCTATCTTGCCAGGCGGTCTAACCAGAGCAGCAGGAAGCGGATTCGTTCTGATTGCAGTATTGTAAGGGCTTAGCTCACAAGAGCGAGCTCGTTATATTGCCGCATAGGGCAATATAAACGGAGCGAGTGACTTAAAAAAGTTCTAATTAGTACGAAGGCAGTCATATCAAGGACTAAGGTGTTTATGCTTACACCAAAATTAAAGCAGATAATCCTAAACACCGCCTATAACCAGTATTTTTTTAAAATGAACTGGTTCGCGGAAGGTAGTTTTAAGAAATTAGCTTTTAAAAAGCAGTTATAAAAAACTGAAAGGAAAAGGTTAATTTGTTGGAACTACCTATTAAAAATCCATCCAAGAAAGGAGTTTTACCATGTTAAAGTGTGGAAATTGCGGAAGTGAAAATGTCAAAAGGTCGCTAAAAAAACCGGAGACGCTCATGCGACAAGACCTGGAGAAAGTACTGGAGGTAAAGAACCGGTTCGGCTATTTTGATAAAGAGGTAAAAGAAGAGCTCTCGGATAAGCTGAATATCAGTGTCAGACAGATTGAGAAGTATAATAAACTCCTGGAAAGCCAAGGGGATGATCCGGTAAAAACCGTGGACTTTATTGATGAAAAAGAGAGTATTAACAAGGCTTACAAAAGCTTAAAAACCCCATCAGAAGAAAAAGAACTCTTAAAGCATTTCAAATCCCTTCGACAAAAATATCCGGAGTTGGAGTACAAGGAATTTGTGCGTTTCTTGGAGTCCAGCCGTAAGAAAGGAGGGTTGTTCAATGGGGCGAAAGGGTT
>JBNJFT010000115.1:0-7491 GCA_051747065.1 Bacteroidota bacterium
TAAAAGCAATACTGAAACCACTAATTCCATAGAGGATGATAGCAGGCATCAATACACGCTTCCTTCCCAACCGGTCAGCCAGTACACCGTGGAAAGGGGTGGAGATGAGTGCACAGAAAGTATAAATACTCATCACCAATCCGATCATCTCGTTGGTAGTACCCAGTGGCTCAACCATCGCAGGTAGTATAGGTGCGACCAGACTGCCTCCGATTACGGCCATAACTACAATGCCAAGTACAATTCGGAAGCTGAAAGAGCTGAGGACTTTTTTGGGATCAGTCTCTTGTTCCACTATTTAATCTTATTTCTTTTTGTTCATCTTATCTGATAACAGTTCTTTTCCATTACCAATGTTATCCATTTCATTTTCCCGAATAATTGTTACAAATGCTTCTTCAGGAATCTTCATAATTTTGCTGGATTGTGTTACTAAAGCTTCTACCAATTCAGCTTTTTGTTCTTTTGTCAGATTTGGTCCATCAATGTTAATTACTGGCATAAGCGTTTATTTTGTTAGTTACAAAAATGTAAAATTAGATATTCATTAAGAGGTGAATGCAATGTTTGGTGTTTTATTTTTACAGAAAGGAGAAAAATTGGCCATCCAAATTGCTAAATTACCCGACATTCCGGAAACAAATTAAGTTTAGGAATATAAATTGACTGAACACCCCCCTGAAAAAAATACTTGAGAATTCAAAAATAAAACCTTAAATTTAGTAATTAAAATAATACAAGATCACATTTAACCTTTTTACAGGTGGCAAAATTAACTGCTCATAATTACAAAGGGCAGACAGAATCTGAAAAGCCTTACAAATAAAAGACCAAAACTAAAACTAAAACATTATGAAAAGACAAGCAATTACTTTAGGACGAATAGGTATTTTATTACCTATTGCAACAATTATTCCAATTCTCGGTTCATTGGCCGGAATAGCAGCTCTGGTATTATTAGTGATTTCACATTACTATTTTTCAAAATTTTATGAAAAGCCTGATATTTTTAAAAATGCATTGATTGGTACCATTGTTCAGGTTGCAGGCAACATAATAGGCGGTATTATTATAACCGTTGCAGTGGGATCAGCATTATTTACAGTATCAGGAGATGGATTTGATTACTCTAATTATCAGGACATTATAGGATTGGTATTTGAAAGCGGTTTAACAATTTTTGGAGCCCTCATTATCATTGCCGGAATGATTGTTGGACTTTATTTTGTATATAAAGCATTGGTTTCTCTATTCGAACAAACTGGCATCAAACTTTTCAAAACGGCAGGATTGCTTTATTTTATAGGTGCTATTGGAATAATTGTTTTCTTTTTAGGATTCCTTGTCATTTTGGCTGCATGGATTATCCATATCATAGCTTATTTTTCTATCCCGCTTGAAGGTGAAACACAAGGAGCAACAAGTTAATTGTTTTTTAATTCGCCCATTTATTATGGGAAGTATTTAGTATTTCTTAGTTTACTTAGGTGTTTATTGTTTGATAAGCGCCCGGAACCAAAAAAGCTTCACAAAAAAATGTGGAGCTTTTTTGTTCACTTTCAGAAGAAAAACAATTGTGTTGAGGAGGTTGGTGAAGAAATCAAAACGACTGAAATCCCAAAAAATGCAAAAAAGATGAAAAGGGGGGCAATTCAAAAATTAATTTTTATAAATGCTCAATACTTATATCAATTAACGGATGCTCAACCTTACAGTATTCTTATAAATAATTGTCGCTATTTCAGTAACTTCCTCTGTATCCTTCATTCTGCCGGCTAACAGTTATTCTTTTTAGGTGTTGGCCGTTAGTTGTGAAGATGCAAGCATTATTACAATTCTTCCTTCAAAGCATCCATTTTCATTTTTCTGCCAAAAGAAAAGCTATTGCTTAAGGCATCGACATACTCATAAGTTTCAAGAGCCTTTTGATTGAGTTGTTCTTTTAGATTCCCTTCTGCTTTTTTGGCCATCTCTGCAAGTATATCGGCAAACTGTTCAATATTGGCTTCGTCATAACCGTTTTCTTTCTTAAAGATATTATCAAACTGATTGCTGTCGGACTTTAACAGGGTATTAAGATCCACCCGTGTATCTGTAATGAAAAGTTTGTTAACCTCCTCAAAAGCTTCATTAATCGGTGGATTATCGGTATTACCTCCTGTTAGTTTGTTATACAATGCCTGCAATACAATACGGATCTTTTCTATTTCGCGCAATATATAATCTCTTTGTTCCATAAGCAGGAATAAACGGTTATAATTATTTTATATCAATTAAATATTACTAATATATTAGTTTGGCCTGAAAAAAACTCTATATGATTTTCAGCGTTTGGTAAATTAATTTCCTTTTTAGAGGGGACTAATATATTTCATTTATATGGTTTAGTCAACTTCCCTTCCATCTTTTTACCATTGAATATATTTTGAAATTCAGGTTTTATTTCTAAATTTTAAAGTAAGTACTTAACGAATCATTTCCTTCTTTTTATGGAGAATGAAAACAGCACTTCAAAAGCCCTCCGCCGCCTAAGCTATTAAAGCGTGATGGGACCCAAAGTTATAGGAAAAAGGCAATTCATCTGAGAGTTGTAAGTGTGGCCGGAGATGAAAGGGAATCAGTAATTTATAAGAGAATGGCTTCTGTTAAGGGTGCCTTACGGTGACTGTCCGGCCTTTTTTTGTATTTTTATCAAAATAATTTTGACTGCTATGACAAAATATTATTTGATTATTATACATTTATTATTAGTTGCTTCTGTGGAGGCACAACAAATAAAAAATATGTCTTCCTCTTTGCAAAATAAAAAAATGGTGATCAATTATGAGTTAGAAGCTTCAGAACCGGCAAGAATTGAAGTTTATTCTGACATAGGGACAGATTCAATGTCAAAAGTTCCCGAAAAACACCTTAGTGGTGATGTCGGGTTATATGTTAAGCCAGGAAAGCAAAAGAAAATTCGCTGGAACATGAAAGAGATTGATTCCCTAAAACGAATACAGGCTGAAATTGAACTGAGAGCGAACCCCTTTATTGATATGGTTCAGGTTAAAGGTGGAACTTTTAAAATGGGCTGTACATCAGAACAACCTAAGTGTGACAAAGATGAAAAACCAGTACATAAAGTAACACTTAGTGATTATACAATTGGCCGCTATGAGATAACAAATGAGCAGTACTGCGTATTTCTTAATGAACAGAATATATCATCTGATGGTCGTGATGGCAGGACATCACTTATTCATATAGGAAACAGCCATTGCCAGGTCCGATATGTCAACGGAGAATTTGTGCCAAAAGAAGGTAAGGCTGATTATCCGGTTGTTGAAGTAACATGGAGCGGGGCACAGGCATTTTGTGAATGGGCTGGTGGACGTTTGCCCACAGAAGCAGAATGGGAATATGCAGCCAGGGGAGGCCATAAATCAAAAGAAACAATCTATAGCGGAGCGAATCATGTTGATAGCATTGCCTGGTACGTTCGTAATTCCGGGGATCATTCTCATCCGGTTGGCACCAAAAAGCCTAATGAACTTGGAATATATGATATGAGTGGAAATGTTTGGGAGTGGTGTAATGATTGGTATGGAGATTATCCATCGGAGCCTCAGAACAACCCAAAAGGTCCGAAGCGTGGAAATAGCGTGGTGATTCGCGGTGGAAGCTGGTTGTATTACGGTTCATTTTGCCGTGTTTCCAACAGAGGAAGCAGCGCGCCTTCTTATGCTTTTAACAACTATGGATTTCGCCTGGTAAAGAAAAAATTGGATTAATGGGATTAATAAAAGGCTGTCATTAGAAAGACGGCCTTTTATTGCATGGTAATTCCGGGATCCTTTATTCCAAAATTCCTGCAAGGCAAAATTTGCAATTCCTCTTTATTCTCAAAATCCATTTATTCCCGGACAATTAACTGGGGGTAATTATAAAAGAAACGTCACTAAACTTGACTGAAACAGAAAATTATCCCATACCAACTTTCGTTTTATAAAACATTTACAATGTGAACTAATTGCAATTTGAATATCATAGAAAAGATAATATTGCGTATTTTTGTCAGTTAAAATGTAATAACTAATAAATCATATTTAATGAAAATATCCAGGATCATTCTTCTTTCACTTCTTGTAATAATTATTGCAGCAATCTTATATGGTGTATATGCCTACAGAGGGACAGTCGATGTCTGGAAAGAAACTTATCGTGAAACAGAAGAGATTCGCCGGAATAAAAATATTCCTGAAACGGGCGAAGACCTGATCTCTGTTCTTGTGCTCGGTATAGACCGGGAAGGTTTGAAAGGGACTGATGGCATGGATGATCCAGGACGTTCAGATGCAGTGTTGCTTCTCCTGGTCAACACAAAGACAGGCAAGATTACAGCTTTATCTATTCCACGCGACCTGCGGGTTGAAACCCGGCCGGAACGTTTTGAAAAACTGAGTCATGCCTATGTATATGGCCCCGAAGTTTCCATGAGTGTCATAGAGAATCTTTTTAAAATTCCGGTTGATTATTACATTGCATTCAACTACAAAACATTTGCCGATATAGTTGATCTGATGGGCAAAATTAAAATAGATGCTGACGAGTCAATTGCATCAAAGACGGAGGGTATAGATGAAGGACCTCAGAGGATGAGTGGCGAAACTGCTCTTTTTTATGTAAGATTCCGAAATGATGACGAAGGAGATTTCATGCGTATGAAACGCCAACAACAGGTTATTGATGCAGTTATTAGTCAAGCCATTAAACCACATACTATTATGAACACCGGACGTTTTTTTGATCTTGCCAAAAAGAACATACGGCACAACATCCCTCCTGATTTTTTGCACAACCGGGGTAGGGAGTTGATCTCCATATCACCTGATAAATCAGAAAAATTAGTTTTGGAAATCCAAAATGTGGAAATCGACAGTCTCTGGTATGCGATTCCCAAACGGAAAAACTTTAAGGAGGTTCAATTTAAGTTACAGTCAGAGGTGGAAAACTCTAAAGATCAGCCTGATGGGGGATAAAAGTTATTTTCCCCGCTAAGTGCAACTTGTAATTTCGTTTTATCAAAGATTTATCAACAAGTTAAATCACACCCCGCAATTTCTTTATAACAAAGATAACAACAATTGACGTTTTACATCCTTATTTCTGAGATAAAGTATAGTTGAATTTATACAAATCTTGTAGTGACAAGCGACCCCTCTTAAAACATTGTGACTTTGTAAATAAAAAGAATTTCATCTTTTTGAATACCAGCAATAAAAAAACCCGCTCTTCAGCGGGATCTGTGATTTTCTTTGTGCCCAGGGCGGGACTCGAACCCGCACCCCATTGCTGGGACATGACCCTGAATCATGCGCGTCTACCAATTTCGCCACCTGGGCATTACTTTTTTCAGCATGGCAAATTTAATAAAAATCAAATCAATTTTCTATGCATTTTTGAGAAGAATACAGAATATTGCGTGTTTCGGGGTACGCGTTTCATGTTTTGAGCCGAAAGTTACGATTTTTCGAGTGAGACTGGGAATTATCGGATTTAAAAAACAGAAACGAAACCATTTATCCTTTAATATTGCAAGGAAGATCGTAACTTTTTGTTGGCTATTTGTATTTATTTTTTTTTTGTAAATTAGAACATTATGAGGATTTAAGTGTTTGTTTTATTGACAGTATTTTTTTCTTACCGGCTAAGGTATCTTCCCGATAAAAGTTTTAGGCTTTTTATAAGAATAATTTTAGCAAACTTAAAATCAATGTGTTATGTCAAAACAGAACTATTTAAAAGAATTCAGTAAGCTAAGCAGAGAAGGACAACTTAACATGCTTAGCGAAATTGCACCTGATCAGGATGCATATAAAAATGAACTTCAAAACTATCGTTTCTCAGATGATGATTTACAGAGTAAATTCGAACAAATCAGCGAGAATACAATTTCAAACTTTCACTTACCATATAGTATTGCTCCTAATTTTCTTATTGATGAGAATGTTTATCATGTTCCGATGGTAACTGAAGAAAGCCTGGTTGTTGAAGCGGCCGCCAAAGCTGCAAATTTCTGGTTTGAGCATGGAGGTTTTAAGACTGAGGAAATTGCCACTGCTAAAAGAGGCTATATTCATATTATGTGGAATGGTACTACCGAAGAACTGGACTCGCTTTTCAACCAATTTCAAAGTAGCCTCGAAGAGAAGATTACTGATATAGTCAACAAATTAGATGCGCATAAAGTTAGTTTAAATGAATCCTGGCTGTCTGACATGACCAGTGAGATGGAAAACTATTACATGCTCGGGTTTTCTCTTGAAACAGGTAATTCTATGGAAGGAAATCTTATAAATTCCCTGTTGGATTACCTGGCAAAAGAATTTAAGGATATTGCCGAAAAGGAAAATCCGGGCAATTTGGAGATAATTATGGCCGTTTTATCAAACTATACACCGGGCTCATATATCAAGATGAAAGTTGAATCTTCGGTGAAGGAACTGGGGGAATATGATAAATCCGTAGATGGACATGAATTTGCCGAGAAATTCAAAAAAGCAGTAGAAATTGCCAAACATAGTGTTTCCAGGGCTGTTACCAACAACAAAGGCATTATGAACGGTATTGATGCAGTTCTTATGGCCACAGGCAACGATTTTCGTGCAGCAGAGGCGGGGGCTCATGCTTATTCCGTTACAAAAGGCAGGCATATTTCGCTGACTGATTGCCAAATTACCGATGAGTCATTCACTTTCTGGATCAAAATTCCTCTTTCCCTGGGAACTATAGGAGAAATTACAAAACTTCATCCGCTCGTACCAAAATCATTAGATATTTTAGGGCAGCCGGATGCAAAAGAATTGATGAAAATAGTTGCAGCAGTAGGCCTGGCTAGTAATTTTAGTGCAATAGCTTCTCTTATAACACAACATTAATAACTATCAGAGATTAATAAAGTGTTAGTTAGGTTAGTTTACAAGAACAAAACTTGAATTGCATTGTTAGAATGTTAAGTAGTATATATAAATAAATGAAATTAAATATTTAAGGAGATTAATATGGAAAAGAAAAGAGAAACTTATGAGCAAAAGTCAGAGGTCATGTTGAAAAGGCTTCTTTCAAAATTTTATTCCCTGGAAGCAGATTACCTGGAGACAAAAATGAACGCACAGGAAAAAATGAATAAAATAGGTGATCAACTGCCAAGCGGGGAGGAACAAATGAAAATGCTCCGTGATAAGCAGGAGAAACTCAATAAATTTTATCAACGAATGATGGCTTCATCCCAGGAAGCTTGGAAACAGACTGAGTCAAATCTTGAACAGTCCGCTGAGAAAATGAATGAAGAAAAACAGAATATTAGCGAAAAAACACAGAGCTGGCTGAATAATTTAGGTGAATGGATCGCTGATCTGGAAAAAAGAACAGAACATACTTCAGGCCAAGCCCGTGAGCAACTTCGCACCCAAGTAGGTCAACTTAAAGACCACCAGGCGAATCTTCAGG
>JBNJFT010000116.1:0-7375 GCA_051747065.1 Bacteroidota bacterium
GATCTTCCAACGCTTCAAAAAGGTATCCCCCTGCAATGCCTGCTTCGCCTTTTAATTTTGGCGTGAGTTCATATTTCCCAAGAAATGAGACCTGCAGATAGTTTAGTTGTACATGGTAGTATCGACCGCTTTTTAGTTCTTGCTCTGATATTTTGCTTCCTTTTTGGATGTATTGCATTTCCAGTTGAAGGGTGGTCAATTTTGAAATATCCGTATTCACCCAGCCGCCGGCCCTAAACCCGGGTTTATTATATCCTCCGAGATTGTCTCCATCTACCTGGCTTACAACCAAACCTGCCATAGGTCCGCCATGAAAACGCTGTCCATAAGATAAAGCAGTAACAAATAAAAGGGCGATTGCAATAAATAAGTACCTCATAAGATGTAATTTTCAGGAAATAAATTTACAAAAAAACAGGGATTAATTGGAAATACATAAAAAAACCCTCTGTTTGTATGTTGAGTGTGAAAGATTTTAAAAACACAGTAAACTGTTGATTAAACCGATAAAACAGGAACCCTTGATGCCAGTTTATTCTTCTTCATTTACAAACCCGCCTGTAATCCTTGTCAGGTTTGTTTTTGTCCTTATTAGTTCGTATGTGGCGCGTAGCTTTTGCAACGCCGCATTGAGGTATATTACCTGGATATCGCGGTAGTTAAATGAATTAATCGCTCCTGATTTGAATTTTTCATCTGCTATTTCAAGATTGAGTTCTGCAGTTTCCAGGCCTTCATCTGCAACGTTTAGCAAAGTCTTACGAACATTATAGGTGTCGTGAATATTAAACAATTGATTCGTGAGGCTGTGTTTCATTTCGTCTGTTTCAATCTGTGTGATTTCTTCATTGATTTTTGCCACCTGTATGGCGCGTTTTCTGTTTCCCCCGGCAAACAAGTCGTAACTTAGCGTCACATTACCATATGGAGTGATGCTTTCGTTTGTGGGAGCATCCACCCCCTCCCTGTTGCTACGGGACAATGTGTTATCCAGCCCTGTTGAAAGTCTTACTGAAGGATACATCTCGCTTTTTTCGATTTTGATCTCATTTTTCTTCAGCACCAGGTTAGCGTATTGATTTTGCAGAGTTTGGTTGTTCGAAAGCATTTTGTTTTGCAAATCTCCAAGCTTATAATTTGCTGTGTCGGCTTCAAAGGAATCAGTGAACCTCCATGAAACGTCAGGTTTTTCACCAAGGACAAAATTCAGGTTCCTTTTGGCATTGCGTAATTCTACTTCCTGGTTAAGATACGATGAAGAGTCTTCCAGGTAGGTGTTTTTTGCCTGTAAAACGTTGTATGTGAGCGAACTCCCCAGCTCCTTCCGTCTTTTCTCATATTCGTAGCGGTCTCTTGATAGTGACATCACTCGTTTAAGAACGTCCAGCTGTTCTTTTTGCAGAAGCACATTATAATAGCCCAGAATTATATCCTGAAGAGTGTTTTCTACTACAACAGCTTGCCTGCCTTCTGCCAGGTTTTCCAGTTCTGCCAGTTTATCTTTTGTTCTGTTTACTTTGTAGCCGTCAAAAAGTGTCCAGTTCACACCTACGCCCCCGGAAATGCGAGAGGTTGATGTGTTGTTCAGGAGGTCTTCGTTTGCTTCTGCTCTTGCTTCTATGCCTATGGTTGGATACCTTCCGGCAGCGCCCCAATTGTTATTTATTGAGGCAATATCTGTTTCTGATTCGGAAATGATTATTCCATAATTATTTTCCAACGCTTTCTGAAGCGCATCTGAAAGTGTAAGTTCTTTGTTCTGCCCGGTTGCAGAGAAAACTGTGCTTGTAATCAGCAAGATTGTGAACAGTCGTTTTATATGTTGCATCATGTCTGTTTCTGTTTGTTATTCTTATTTATCTTCAGGTTCAGGGTTGTGTTCTGTTTCTTCGTCCAAATAATCTCCGGTTCCATTTGTTTCATACCTGGTTTTTCGGTTATTCAGCATTACAGCTACCTCCACACTTCTTCGTTCCGGTTTGACTCCTGTCCACAGGTATTTCAGGTAGACTCTGAAATCGTTCAGCAGCATAATCAAAACCGGGAAGAAAATCAGAATGAAAATGGTGCCGATAAATATACCGTAGGCCAGGCTGATAGCCATTGGCTGAAGAAATTGAGCTTGCACGCTTTTTTCCAGGATGATTGGGAAGAGCCCGACAGTGGTCGTAATACTGGTAAGGATTATTGGCCTTAACCTTGTTTTTCCCGCTTCAACTACGGCATCGTGTACTGTATGGCCTTTCAGTAAAAGGTTGTCATATTTTGCGAGAAATACAATCGCATCGTTTATGATGACACCCATGAGTGCAATCATTCCCCATAAGCTGATTATGGAGAGCGGCTGTCCGTGTATCCCGTGTCCCCAAAGCACTCCAAGCATTGCTAATGGAATCATCGCTAAAATGATTAAAGTTTGATTCAGGCTTTTGAAGTGTAAGATCATCAGAAAGACAATTACAATGAATGCAATAAGAAAATATGCCCCGGCCTTAGATAGAGTTTCATTGCTGTGCTTTGATTGTCCCTGAAACATGTAACGAATGCCTGGGAAGCGGGTTTCTATTTCAGGTATAATGTCCATTTCTACTTTTTCCAGAATTTCGGGAACAGGAGCGTACGGATCTACAGTTTCGGCTTCTACACGAATTTCTCTTGCCCCATTGTAACGGTTAATCGCTACTGGCCCCCGCTCCAGGTGATAATCCGCCAGCTCTGTCAGTGGAAATTCTCCTCCTGCAGTTTTGATCTTCATTTTTTCCAGTTGCCCCCGGGTTAACCGGCCGGATTTTGGATAGCGCACCCAAATGCGCAGCTCGTCTCTTCCTTCCTGCAAGCGCTGAGCCTGTCCCCCATAAAATCCTGTTCTTACCTGCGAGGCCACGGCATTCTCGTCTAAACCGAGAAAGTATGCTTTTGGCTTTAGCTCAAGCCGGATTTCTTGTTTGCCAAGAGAGACATTTTCTGTAATGTCTTTTAGCTGGGGAAGGCCATCTAATTGTTTCATCAGGTAATTCTTTGCTGAATCCAGTTCTTCCAGGTTTCTGGACATTAATCCTATTGAAACCGGGGAACCCCATCTACTTCGCCCACCTGCAGTAAATTTTCTTGCTTCAGGAACCTTTCCTATCTTTTTACTAACCATATTTGCGACTTTATGCCCGCTCAGCGGCAATCCTTCAAGGTCAACCGGGTAAACTCTGATGTTCCCTGCATGAGCTCCGGTTTCATCTCCTCTGAAAGAACTGCCTAAAGTTGTGGAAACGCGTTCAATGATATCATCTTCGGAGTCCAGGTCTTCTTTTAGATCTTCGTTCACTTCCCAGATCGCATTTTCAAACTTTTTAAGGTATTCTTTTGTTTGCGCTTCTCCTTCCCCGGGAGTAAAAGCGACATTCACAGAAAAACTGTCAAAATCGATCATGGGAAAGAATGTATTTTTTATGTGACCGCCTAAATAAAGCCCTGCAGTGATTAAAATGAGTGCAATTGGTATTCCTATAACACCATGCCTGTTTTTTAACAGCCAGTAAAGCATGTGGTGGTAGATATCGTCCCTGAGCCAAACTATAAATCTTTCGAGGTATTTTTTTATTCCTTTTTTCTTTGCCTCAAGATTTTTCCTGTTTAGAACACGTTTGCTGCTTAAGTGCGCGGGTAATATAAAGAATGCTTCAAACAATGAGAAAAACAGAGCCGCGATCACCACGATAGCCATGTGAGACATCATTTCCATGCGTGTTCCGGAAAGAAACAACAAGGGCGTGAATGCAATAATGGTTGTTGCGATGGAAGTCAATACAGCGGGAAGAACCTCCATAGTTCCTTCTACTGCAGCTTTCATCGGGCTCATTCCTTTTTCGAAATAGAGATAAATGTTTTCGGCGATGACAATTCCGTCATCTACCAGGATACCGATAACCAGTATCATTCCAAATAACGAAATCATGTTAAGTGTTATGCCGAGCGGGCCTGCAACAACAAACATGGCAAGAAAACTAAAAGGTATTCCGAAAGACACCCATAACGACAGGCGAATGCTCAGAAAGAGAGAAAGAGAGAAAATGACAAGGACGAGCCCGATCATTCCATTCTTTGTCAGCAAGTCCAGCCGGCTTTGCAGAATATCCAGGAAAGCCCTCGACATGCTTAACTCAACGCCCTGATTTTTTTCATTGAATTCTTTAATATAGTTTTTGGCATATTCTGTAAGTGCTGCGAGATCTTCTTCCGGCAATTTTTCGGCATTGATTGAAACCGATTGTTTGCCGTTCAACCAGGTTTCGTATGAAGTATCGGCAAATTTTTTCTTTACCTCAGCAACATCGTGGATACGTATAAATCCGCCGCCTTCTTGCCCTTTTAGGACAATGTTCCCGATTTTATTGGGATCAGTACTCCTTGACCTTAAACGAATGAGCAGCTCTTCCACTTCTGATTTGATCTCGCCACCGGAAATATCACGATTGTTCGACTGTATTGCATTTACAATATCGTTAAAAGTCAGGTTATGTCGAAGCAAAACCTCTTCTTTTGCTTCAACAGAAATTTCAGGAGAGGGAAAGCCGGAAATGGATATCTGGCTCATTTCTCCCGAGCTGTAAAGATCTTCTTCAATCCGTTGAGCGTGATCTTTCAGTGTCATGAGGCCTGCATCTGATCCATCGGAAGCAACGAGCGACATCCGCACACCGGGCGAACGGGATCTCTGTTTGGACACGATAGGGCGCTCGGCAGCGGAGGGCAGCGCTGATATTCCGTCAACAGCATTTTTGACTTCCATTAATATCTCGTCGATGGGATATTCTCCGGTAGTTTCAATTGTTATTCGTGAGCTGTTTTCAACTGACGTGGAAGTTATTTCTTTTATTCCGATAATTCCTCTTACTGATTCTTCCAATCGGGCTGTAACGCCTTCTTCCATTTCCTGTGGCGATGCTCCCGGGTAATAGACAGAAATGTTTATGTAGCGGCTTTCTCGTTCAGGAAAGAAGGCTTTGTTCATATTTAGCAAGCTATAACCTCCGGCAAGCAGCACAAAGGCAATAAGCAGATTGGCATAAATGGGGTATTCAACGAAACGTTCAACGAGTTTTCTCATGATGATATATTAATCGGGGTCATTTTTAATTGTTGTTTGCTGATGATGATTCTTTGGCTTGTTTTTCCGAGGATTCAGGAGGTGAATCTGAATTATGAATTTCTACTTTTGTTCCTTCCGAAACATTAATGAGGGGTTCCATAACAAGCATTTCGCCTTCATTTAATCCTTTTAGCAGAAGGGTTTTTTCGGTTCGTTTTATGATATCAATATTTTTCTTTTTCAAACGCTTGTCTTCTACAATAAAAACTTCATTAGTATTGAAAGCCACGTTTCTCGGAACTTCCATAACTTCTTCAACCGGGTGCCCGGGGAATTCAGCATCCAGGTATTCGCCCGCGAGTAAAGGCTTATCCTGCCGGCTTTTTATCCTTATAGCAACTCCCTGGGATTGGGTGCCGGGGTCAACAAACTGGTTTTTTCTGACGACAGTTCCTTCCCATGTTAAGTTTCGTTCTTCTGAGCGGATAGTGGCTTCATCTCCAACTTTAACCCAGTCTGCATCAAAGCGTTCGAGAGGCACTTCCATTTCAAGGACATCTGTCTGAATTGCTTTGGCTACACGCCCGCCTGTATTTGTGTAGGCTCCGGCTTCCATATTCACTTCTGAGTAAGTGCCGTTAAAGGGCGCTTTTACAGTGTGCCTGCTCAATTTAAGTTCATCCTGTTTAATTCCGTAGTACTCACTCAGTATTTCTCTGCTGGATAAGAATATCCTGAATTGTTCCGAGTTTACTTCCGGGAAGGGAGGCAACTGTTTGTCTATTTTGACTGAATTGAAGAAGTTCCTGAAAGTTACTTCTTGTTCGGGATAATCAACAGCCAAATCAGGGAGAATGTTTGCTAAAGTATTTAAGAACCTGCTTTTTCTTGATTTTATAGCCAAAGCTGCTTCATCCGGGTATATGGTGAATAAAGCATCGCCTTTTTTAAATTTACTGCCTTTTTTAAGAGGAATGTCCGAACCGAGAATTTTACCGGAAGCTTCAGCAACGAGGCCGACTTCAGCAAGCGGTTTTAGTCTGCCGGGAGCAGAAACAGGAGATTTTATCGTACTGTAATTTACCGGTTCTGCTTTTACGTAACGTTTCACTTCTTTTGAAGGGCGTGATTTAGGTTCTTCGCCCTGTGCAATTAAAAACTTCATGATGCCGAAAGCTAACCCAACAACGAAGATAAGTGAGCCAATGATGATGATTCGTCTGTCAATGTTTTTCATTTGAAATTATTCTATGATATAATGATAATTTAAGCGTTTAGATTGATTTTTTATTGTGTAGTTTAACATTCGTATTAATTAAAAGTTTAATCGTTCCTTTTTTTTTGTAAAACATAAGAGTTGAAAAGCTTAAAACACCCTACTGATTTTGCTTTTTAGCTGTTTGATCATAAAATATTCAGAAGCAGAAAATTTTAAAACCAAAAAAAAAACACCTAACTTTATAAGTTGATAATCAACATTAAAAACTATTTCTCTTTAATCAAAAAAAAATGAAAACAAAACAGTGGTACGAATTATTTTTTGAAAACTATGGCCGAAAATACGGCCAGGAGAGTTTTGTTAAAGGTACCGAGGGTGAATGTGACTTCATCGAGAAGGAACTTAACTACGACAAAACAACGAGAACATTGGATGTAGGCTGTGGTACAGGCCGCCATTCCATTGAGCTGTCAAAAAGAGGCTATACAATTATGGGGATTGACCTGTCTGATTCGATGCTAAAAAGGGCAAAAGAAAAAGCCGCAGAGAGCGGATTGAATATTGAATTTTTACAGCATGATGCAAGAAATTTGCCTTTTGAGAATGAATTTGATGTGGCCATTATGCTCTGTGAGGGTGGATTTCCATTGATGGAAACTGATGAGATGAATTTCGAAATTTTGAAGAATGTGGCCACTGCATTGAAAAGTCCCGGCAAATTAATTTTTACTACATTGAACGGGCTTTTTCCGCTGTTTAACTCAATAGAAGAATTCACCAATTCGGTTCACGAAGAAGGTGATGCAACTTACCGAAACAACACTTTCGACCTGATGACTTTTCGTGATCATAACATCACTGAGTTTGTAGACGATGAGGGTAATAAAAAAACGATTGAAAGTAATGAACGGTATTATGTTCCCAGCGAAATTACATGGCTTTTAAAATCACTTCGTTACACCCAGATCGATATTTATGGTGCCCGGTTGGGTGCATTTTCCAGAAATGACAAGCTCACCACAAAGGATTTTGAAATGCTGGTGATAGCTGAAAAATAGGAACATTGCACTGCA
>JBNJFT010000117.1:0-7359 GCA_051747065.1 Bacteroidota bacterium
AACGTCATTTCCGAGGCAAAATATGAACAATCGGAAACAACGTTGCTGCAAAAAGGGTACGCGCTTGAACAGGCTGAGGTTAGCCTTTCAAGCGCCCGTATTCAATTGTCAACAATAGAGGAGAACATCCTGGACCTCGAACTGAAATATGAACAGCAGAAGAACAATTTAGAAGGCTCTCTTTGGGAGGCTTATGACAATTTAAAAGGAGCAGTTAGCCGTTGGAAAAGAACATTTTATCTGGATGCCCCTATAAACGGAAAGGTAACATTTACAAATTACTGGAGTGAAAATCAGCATATTGAAACCGGTAAGCGAATTATGACAGTTATTCCCGAGAGTGAAGGAGAAATCATCGGTAAGATGACACTCCCATTTCAGGGGGCCGGGAAAGTAGAAGAGGGGCAGACTGTAAATATACGTTTCGCAAATTATCCGCACATGGAATATGGAATGGTAAAAGGAGTTATCCGCTCTGTTTCCTTAGTGCCGGAACAACAATCTTACACTGTTGAAGTTGGCTTGCCCAATGGCTTGACAACATTCTATGGAGAGGAATTGGAATTTAGTCAGCAGATGCAGGGAACAGCCGAGGTAATTACCGACGACACACGACTACTCGAACGAATAGTTCGCCCGCTCAGATATGTAATGAATAAAAATCTGAAAAAATAAAAGTAGCGAGTGGTAAGGAGGCACATTCAAAAGTAGAGGCCAACCTTAAAATGAGTATCAATTAGCTAATGAGTAAGCAGTAGGCACTCTGCAGTAGGTAGTGAACATTCGGCATATAATGGATAAGCAGGCAGTTTCAGAAGTAGCGGCTAATATCTATAAGAATTCCTGCCAGCCAGGGAGGCAGAATACGATAAAGCTAATTATCAACGAAATGCACAAACATTGTATCTGGTATTTTAATGTGTTAATTAAAAGAATGAGCGTTTT
The DNA here is from genome assembly GCA_051747065.1 of Bacteroidota bacterium. GTDB lineage: Bacteria > Bacteroidota > Bacteroidia > Bacteroidales > UBA12077 > JAGXLC01. Next base: position 946 of record JBNJFT010000117.1, read on the forward strand.
ATAAAATTCTATTTAAAATTTGACCCTGCTTTTTATTCATTTTTGCATTTTTCCGGGTTTCACCTTGCTTAATTTTGTCTGTAAATTCTTGCAATTCAGTAGGTTGCTTACTTCTGAATGCGCCGAGTTAACTGAGTGGAAAAAGCAGCGTCGGTTATCTTAATCAATTTTATTAGGAGTATTCATAAAAGCCTACTTAATTTACTCAATTAACTCAGTCTACTCAATTAACTTTATCTTACTCAACCTAATTAACTGCCGGCTAACTTTTCTACTTCGCCGCATTCAAGTTTATACTTCTCATTGCTTTCAGGGCAAACAGCAATATTATTATCATCAAAGTTCAATCGATGGCCGTATTCACTCATCCAGCCAACATGTTTGCCGGGGTTTCCTACAATGAGTGCGTAAGCCTTAACATCCTTCGTGACTACAGCGCCTGCTCCAATAAAAGCAAATTCTCCAATTGTATGTCCACATAATATTGTAGCATTAGCACCAATTGATGCTCCTTTTTTTACCAAGGTTCTTTCATATTGTTCTCTTCGAACTACGGCACTTCTGGGATTTGTAATATTTGTAAAAACCATTGAAGGCCCCAAAAACACATCATCTTCACAGATTACACCTGTGTAAATAGAAACATTGTTCTGTACTTTTACATTATTGCCCAGAACTACATCGGGCGACACAACAACATTCTGACCAAATTTACAGTTTTTACCTATTTTGGAATCCTTCATTATATGTGAAAAATGCCAGATTTTTGTGCCGGCTCCGATTTCACAGGGGGTGTCAATTACTGCTGTTTCATGTGCAAAATATTCCATAACTTAAACTTTCTATTTAAAATATGATTTTATCGTTTCAGTGATCTTTTCTAATTGTTCTTCATTCAATTCAGTATGCATTGGTAAAGACAGCACGGAATCTGAAAGACTTTCCGAAACAGGGAAATCTCCTTTTGAATGACCTAAATCCTCAAAGGCTTTTTGGAGATGAATAGGAACAGGATAATAAACCATTGAAGGAATTCCTTTTTGATTCAAATATTCCTTAAAATCATTCCTGTCCACATTTTCCTCCAAAACGATCGTATACTGATGAAAAATATGAGAAGAATATTCATTTCTCTCAGGCAACCGGATTTGCCGGACATCCTCCAACTCACAATCATAATAACTTGCAGCCCACTGCCTTGATTCGTTATAATTATCCAGATAAGTTAGTTTTACATCTAAAATAGCTGCCTGAAGGGTGTCCAATCTGGAATTAACCCCTACTCTATCATGATAATATTTCTTATTTGATCCATGATTGGCGATAGCTTTAATTCGAGAAGCCAAATCTTCATTATTCGTAAATAATGCTCCACCATCTCCGTAACAACCAAGATTTTTCGAAGGGAAAAAGGAAGTGCAACCAATATCTCCTATCATACCGGCTTTTATGGAAGAATTTCCGGTATAAAAATCTGATCCAATAGCCTGTGCTACATCTTCAACAACCGGAATGTTATTTTCCTCAGCTACTCTCATAATCTCTTTCATGTCTGCACACTGACCAAATAAATGCACGGGAACAATAGCCCCGGTATTCGATGTGACAGCATTTCTGACTCCTTCCGGGGAAATATTGAATGTATTTTCGTCAACATCAACAAGTACAGGTTTAAAGCCCAATAACTTTATCACTTCTACAGTAGAGATAAAAGTAAAATCGGGAGTAATAACTTCAGTTCCGGGTTTTAGTTCAAGGGCCATCAGGGCAATTTGAAGTGCATCGGTTCCATTTGCGCATGGAATAACGTATTCAGCATTAAGGTAATTTGCAAGGTGCTCCTGAAAACTTTTAACATGAGGGCCATTTATAAAAGCAGATGATTCTATGACATCCTGCATCGCCTGATCTATTTCTGGCTTAATTTTATTGTACTGTGTATTTAGATCGACCATTCGAATTTTATCCATAGCTAAAATTTAGAAATTAGTAAAACAAAAATATAGAAAATAAAAAAACGAGTCTAATCAGACCCGTTTTTTACTATTTATAATTTATAAAACATATTACTTAGCATAATTTATCGCTCTTTTTTCACGGATAACGGTTACTTTAACCTGACCGGGATAAGTAAGCTGACTTTCAATATGTTTAGAAATATCATAAGATAATTTATCCGCATGACTATCTGAAACATTATCACTACCGACAATGACACGGAGTTCTCTTCCGGCCTGAATTGCATAAGTTTTTGTTACTCCTTCAAAAGAAAGGGCTAATTCTTCAAGATCGCGCAACCTCTGGATATATGACTCTACTGCTTCCCTCCTTGCTCCGGGGCGGGCTCCGGAAATCGCATCACAAACCTGTACAACAGGAGCCAGCAGGCTACTCATCTCAACTTCTTCGTGGTGAGAACCAATTCCATTAGCTACCTCTGGTTTTTCTTTATATTTCTCAGCCAGTTTCATACCAAGCACTGCGTGTGGTAATTCCGGCTCATCATCCGGTACTTTTCCGATATCGTGTAGTAAGCCTGCACGTTTTGCGAGTTTAGGATTTAATCCCAGTTCAGATGCCATGATAGAACATAAGTTAGCAACTTCGCGAGAGTGTTGCAATAAGTTTTGTCCATAAGAAGAACGATACTTCATTTTTCCTACCAAACGGATCAATTCAGGATGTAATCCGTGAATACCCAGATCAATAGCAGTTTTCTTACCTATATCGTTGATTTCTTCTTCAATTTGCTTCTGAGTTTTGTTGACAACTTCTTCAATTCTTGCCGGGTGGATTCTTCCGTCAGTTACGAGCTGGTGAAGTGATAATCTTGCAATTTCTCTTCTGATCGGATCAAAGGCGGATAAAGTAATAGCCTCAGGCGTATCGTCAACAATGATCTCTACACCTGTAGCAGCTTCTAAAGCTCTGATATTTCGACCTTCACGGCCTATAATACGACCTTTTATTTCGTCATTGTCAATATTAAAGACAGTAATGGCGTTTTCAATAGTTGATTCAGCGGCAACTCTTTGAATTGTTTGAACGACAATACGTTTTGCCTCTTTATGCGCATTCATCTTCGCCTCTTCAACAATTTCATTCATTGTTGACACAGCCTCAGATTTTGCCTCAGCTTTAAGCGATTCCATCAACTGATTTTTCGCTTCTTCAGCAGACAACCCGGAAATAGTTTCCAACTGCTCAACATGTTGTTTGTGGAGTTTGTCAAGCTCTTCATTTTTCTTCTCAACTACATCCATTTGATTTTGAAGATTTTCCCGGATAGCTTCGTGTTCTTTACGCTTACGCTCAGTCTCTTCCATCTTTTGTGAAAGCGTATTTTCTTTCTGCTTAATTTTGTTTTCAGCAGCAACTACTTTACTATTCCTTTCATTAATCTCCTTTTCGTGTTGCTCCTTGAGTTGCAGGAATTTTTCTTTCGCCTGAAGGATCTTATCCTTTTTAATAACTTCTCCTTCGCTTTTGGCATCTTCGATGATCTCCTCACGCTTTTTCTTCAGAGCTTTGTTCCAAAAAAAGTAAGAAAGAACACCTCCACCGACAAAAGCAATAGCGCCAATAATAATATTGAGCGTTAAGCAGGAGATAGTTCCGAATATTTGTGTTGTTACCATAGTATTTATTGTTTTAAATTGAATTTTAGTTTATTACATCTTAATATCATAAAAAAACCCGCATAGAAACCATAAAAGCTGTGTAAAACCCCTGTATAGACATGGGTGAAGCTGCCATTCAAGGTCGAGTTTCCTCTGTCCTGCCGAAGACAGAATTCCGTAAAACGGAATGAGGCCTGCTCTTGCTCAAATGAGCTTGGCTTCAATTGGATAATTGTTGAGTTTTCCAGCCAATTAAGGAACTATGCGGGTAAAATTTTCCTATTTAAAGAACGTTATTTTTTCTTATATTCCTCTTTTTCTAAATAATCCTGCAATTCTTCGTTCAAAGCTTCCAATTCATCTGCAATAGGTTGTCCGTCTTCTTCACCCTCCGTCTCCAGATATTTTATAACAAATTGTAAAGCCGCCATTGCTAAAAAATCTTGTGTGTCCTTATTTACATAACGTTGTTTATACTGTAATATTTTTTCGTTAATCAATTTAGCAGCTTTCCTGATCTTCTCTTCATCCTTTGTGTCTATCTTTAGCGGATAATACCTATCTGCAAGATTAATACGTATGGATAATTTTTCATTCTCCATTATGTTTGAAACTTTTCTTATTTATTCAAAAGTGAAATACAATTATCAATTTCCCGCACAATCCTGTTAATCTTAATTTTAGCATCATGCGTTGTTTCTGATGATGCTAAACTTTTAGCCAATTCCAATCTGGAATATTTTTCCTTTAAATTAGCTAATTCTGTATCTTTTTGATTTATTTGTTTTTTTAGTTTATTATTTTCTTCCTGAAGCTGGTCTATCTGCTGTTTAGAACCCTCATATAAGTCTATAAGGTTTCCGATTTTTTGTTTCAATTCGAAAACAACATTATATTGTTCTTTATATTCCATACTTCAAAGTTATCTACAACAAAGTTAATACAGCTTTTCCAAATATAAAAATAAAACCTTTCTTTTTTACCTGTTCATAAAAATAATATTAGATTTGTTTCTTATAAAACGAATAATCATTCAAATGGGTTATATAAAAAACATTATTTTTCTCATTTTGTTTTCGTCTTGTTTTCAACCTTTGATCGGACAAGAGGATTCATTAAGAGCTCCGGTAAACTTTCAGATGAAACTGGCAGGTAATTTCGGTGAACTTCGCTCAGGCCATTTTCATGCCGGTATAGACATCAAAACTTATGGAATGAAAGGGAAAAAAATCCATGCCATAGCTGATGGATATATTTCAAGAATTAAAGTTTCTGAAGGGGGGTATGGTAAAGCTCTTTATGTTCATCATCCAAAAGAAGGTATAACGTCTGTTTTTGGGCACTTAGAACAATTCAGCGAAGAAGTGGACGAATATGTTCTTAAAAATCAATATGAGAAAAAACAATATGAAATTCAATTATTTCCTGACTCCAACCAATTTCCTGTAAAAAAAGGAAATGTTATTGCTTTTTCCGGAAATAGTGGAAGATCCCAGGGGCCACACATTCATTTTGAAATCAGAAACATTAATAATCAACACCCGCTAAACCCTTTACAATATAATTTTAATATCAAAGACAACATTCCACCTAAAATTTTCGATCTTGCTGTTTATTCACATTCAGCAAAACAACCCAAACAGCAAAAGGATATCTACGAGGTTGAAGCGGTTTCAGGAGATTCGTACAGGCTTTTAAACCGGGATACGCTTTATCTAAATGGCCCACACAGCTTTGGAATAAGAACCTTTGATTTTCTTAATGGTGCCAAAAACTGGTGTGGTATTTATGATCTGAAACTTCTAGTCGACAGTACCCTGATATATCATCACAAACTTGATGAATTTGCTTTTAGTGAAACACGTTATATAAACAGTTTTATCGATTTTGAAGAGAAGATCAAAAATGACCTGTCAATTCAAAAAACTCATCTACAGCCAAATAACAAATTAGATATCTATAACTATGTGAAAGGAAAAGGAATATTCTCTTTCGATGATAGAAAAACGCACGAACTTCAGTACATTGTAAAAGATGCATACGGAAATAAAGCTGATTTGTCCTTTTTTGTAAAAAATGACACAAGCAGGGTTCAAAAAAACACCTCCGACAGCGATTCTGTAAGTTATAAGAAGACAATGCCCTTCAACAAGACAAATAATTTTTCTACAGAATACATAAACCTTCAATTTCCTGCAAACTCTTTTTATGATACCTTATATTTCAATTATAACAAGAAAAAAACATCAAATCAACTTTTCTTCTCCGATATTCATCAAATCCATAACAAATACACTCCGGTTCATAAACCTTTTTCCCTCACAATAAAAACAAAAAAGATAAACAATCATCTCACAAATAAAGCATTTATTGCCAAAATTGAAGAGGAAGGGGAATATGAGTACAAAGGAGGAGAATACCTGAATGGCTCTGTCATTACCAATATCAGGGAATTTGGAGAATATGTGGTAATGGTTGATACAATTGCTCCTAAGATTGAATTAATCAGCTCTCCTGATAATATAAAAAATCAAAAATCAATAAAACTTCGTGTTACCGATAATCTTTCAGAGATCAAAACCTACAATGGCTACATTGACGGTGAATGGGTGTTATTTGAATACGATCCGAAAAATGATCTTCTAATACATAAATTTGAAACTCATCAACTTAAATCTGACTCAGAACATGAACTTGAACTTTATGTCGGAGATAATAAAAACAATATATCAACTTTTTATACGAAATTTGAAAAATAATATTCTGAAAAAACAAACTTATATGAACTCGTATG
>JBNJFT010000118.1:0-1765 GCA_051747065.1 Bacteroidota bacterium
GATTGTCAGAAGGACAATAAGAGGTATGCCCTATCACATAATTTTCCACTCCGAGAAGTAACAATTGCTTAGTAATAGATGGAGTCAGAGTTACAATCTCTAAGTTGTCAGATTTACTTTTCTTTTCTGTCTGCTGATTGCCATGTCGGCAAGAAGACGTTGCAGTCAGCATTAATGTTGCAATTCCTATAAAAATCAGTTCTTTTCTCATCGCTATATTTTTTAATAAATAATTTCTACAGTTTGTGATGGTTTTGTGTTATTGTGAAGCAAGGAAACATTATTCAGGAATAACTCAGCACTGTATTTTGCCTTCATCATCTCTGCCTGCGATGGTTTTCGAGAGACATCATCAGGGCCAAAAGGAATATAACCATCGATCCGATATGTTAAATTATTACTAACTTCTGCAATCTTTGAAGCAACAGAGGCAATTTCATTCGCTTCGATTAATCGCGGAACCAGGACGCTTTCGGCTCTGAGGGATATATGTTTTCTCGTGGCAAATTCATACAAATTTCCGGTAACAATTTCAGGGTTTTTTCTTCCTGTAAATTCAGTAAAAATGGAAGGCGTAACAGCCTTTATGCTCACACAAATCTCATCAAGCCAATCAATAACTTCCCCCGGATGTTCATAAGCATTGGTAATTAAAATATTGTATGAATTGAAAATCTTCTTGAAAGATTTGGCCAGTGGAGGAAACAAGGGATCACATGTCGGTTCTTTTCCCAGCCATGTAACGCGCTTCACAGACAACCCGTAAATCTTTTCAAACACCTTCTCACAGTTATTTAAATCTGAAGCCAAATTATACTCATTGGTTTTCAAATGATAGTCCTTTGGATGTTTATCAGTAATACATCCATGGCAGGAAAAATCACATCCATCATTCATAAACAAATATAAATGTTGCTTTTCGGGTGTATATGTAATATGGTATACGCTCATTCCTTCATTCTTTAATTGATATTTAGAAACCAATGTTTATCATCATCCCGAATGCCATCTGTTTGAATATTTACAGCATGATTGAAAACAGGCCCGTCGTGTACAAAAGTATGATATTCCCCATTTTCTGCGCATGGATCAATATCTGTCTGGCTAATTTCATTTAAAAAAGCCTGTCCCAATTTTCTACCCAGCCATTCCTTGCTCATTTTATCTTTTCGCACTGAAACTATATTTGCCTGAAAACCGGATTCAACAAATTCATTCAGAAGCTTTTGAGTATCTTCCTGCCATAAGGGAAAAAACGGAGTAATTTCAAGTTCCCCGCATACACGCTCAATCCAATCGCGATGCGCCTGCAGGTAAATATCTCCAAAAATTCCACCTTCAACACCCATTGTTTTCAAATTATTAATTACGCGTTTAAAATTTGTTTCGTAACCTTTAAAATCAGTGCCTTCCTGAATAAGTTCTATTCCGATGCTTTGAGCCTGTTGTTTAATCAAATTACTGCTGAGTCCGTGAGATCTTGATTGTTGTGTATCTACATCACACATGTTTACCAAATGAGTAATTTCATGATGGTTTTGTTTTAGCATTCTATAAAATGCCAGCATACAGTCTTTTCCACCGCTCCATGACGCAAATAATTTCATAATTTTATGTTTTCCCGAAAAAGGCCAGAAATTGGGTCATCAATTCCCGAACTTTTTCCCGAAGTTCGAACAAAAATGATGGCTATTGGCAGGTCTTCTGGCTCACCCGATTTTTCTGAAGCCTTCCCATCCGTCAATTGGCAGATAGTGGCAAGGGA
>JBNJFT010000118.1:1865-7179 GCA_051747065.1 Bacteroidota bacterium
GATTATTTAGATTCTTCTTCTTCTCAGATGATCCTTGCATTAATTTATAAATTTAAAACAATTTTTGATAAATCAAAGAATTTAAAGGTTGAATGGCATTATATGGAAGATGATTATGATATTCTTGAAACAGGAGAGACATATTCTGAACTTTCAGGCCTCGATTTTGAGTTTATTTCACACATATAACAAACAATAAATCAGTATGTTATTTCGCTTATTTGAAAAATCAATTCACTTATTCGCAAAACAGATACGAATAATAAATCAAGACAACAATTATAATTAATAGAAGTATTATTGCAGGAAACTCAAAAATATTTCAAGGTTATGGAAGAAATACTGTCAAGAAAGATTCTAGAGCAAATAAAAGAAGTTCCTGAGAAAAATTTTGTTGAAATATCAGAAAGTCAAAGAACTCCAAAATTATATTTGGATTATCAGCAGGGAATCATTAAATTAGCAGGCAGGTCCATGCCTGAAAATTCAAATTCATTTTATAACCCGATACTGGAATGGATTGATAAATATATACAACAGCCATGCGAGAGCACGAAAGTGATTTTTGACCTGGAATATTTTAATTCATCTTCGTCAAAGATGATTTTACAAATCATTCAGAGGCTAAGTACTCTAAAAGAAAAGGAAAAAGGTGTTAAAGTGGATTGGTATTACCTTGAAGACGACGATGATATGTTTGATTCCGGAAAAACGTTTGAAGAACTGGCAGGTATTAATTTTGAATTTATTTGTTATCAATAACGCAAAAAATTATAACTATGGAAGTAATTCCGACCAAAGAGATTTTAAAAGAAGTAGCAGAAGCTAAGAATAAAGACGAAGTGTTTATCAAAGGTACGGTTGAAACGCCGGAAATAATACTAAATAAAACCGACGGAGAATTAAAATTTTCCGGTCGTTCCATGCCTGAAGACGCAAAAGAGTTTTATAATCCATTGAAGGAATGGATTGATCAGTACGCAAATAACCCTGCTCCCGGTACACGTGTGGTATTTGCCTATGAATATTTTAATACAGCTTCATCCAAAATGATTATGGAGGTGATTGAGGAGGTGAAAAAAATTGGTGAAAAAGATCAACAACTTACTGTGGAATGGCATTATCTTGAGGATGACGATGATATGCTTGAAGCTGGAGAGGACTATGAAGAAATAGTCGATATTAAATTTCAGTATCAGAGTTATGAATAATCTTATCTTGAGTTAACCGGTGTGTTCCTGATTGGAGTTATGGAACGCATCACATCGCTGCTTTTTGTTTTATCTTGCCAGACAGAGATGTCTGGCTTGTTGTTTTTGAAAAGTACTGTTTTTTCCGGTTTTCTTTCCGGTGTATAATATTTCCAAAATCCTTGTTTCTGATCATTTAAATAATCACCATATTTCCAAATCCTTCCATTCTCATAAAAAAACTTCCAAAACCCTTCTGCCTTTCCGTTTGAATAATCGCCTGTTTGTTTTAATTCTCCATTCTGATGATAGACTTTCCATGTTCCTTCATATTTGCCTTCTTCAAACTCACCAACTGAATGCAGTGAAGAATCCGGATAAAAAGATCTCCAGACTCCTTCCCTTTTCCCTTTCTCATTATATTGACCAGTCTCTTTTTTCGTACCGTCTGGATGGTATCTTTTATAATCTCCAACTATCTCTCCGTTTTGGTAAGTACAATTGATCATCTTTGTCCCGTTTTTATGATATCCTATATATGTACCATCCAATTTTCCATTTTCATTATATACGGACACTCTCCTTTGCTGTCCATCTTTGTAATATACCTTTAAAGTATCTATATAGTGCCCGTTTTTTTTCTCACCCTTATAATCAAGCGAACCATTTTTGTGGTATCTCATAAATTCGCCGTGGGGAGTTCCACGTTTTACCTCAAATTTTTTGTAAATCACCCCACTCGGATAGAATATCTTCTTCCACCCATTCTGAACACCCTGCTGATAGTGCGTAATGCTCTCCAAAGTATCATCCGGGTAATAGGTCTTAAATTCACCTTCTACTTTCCCATTTGAATAATTGCCTTCTTGTTTTATCTCACCATCTTTGTAAAAGACCAGGTATTTCCCGTTACGCTTCCCGTTTTTAAAGGTGACTTTTTTATGCAATTCCCCTGTTCCATAATAAAGATTCCATACACTATCCAGCTTATTATTGGAATAAATGCCTTTTTGCAGGAGTGTACTATCTTCAGAGAAATATTTATATAACCCGTCTTTTACATGGCCATCGGAAGTTTCAACAACCTTATACTCTTCCTTTATCTGCTCTCCGTCTTCGTAATATTTCTTTATGGTTCTTTTCTGGGAAAACACAGAATTTACTGCAAGCATCAGAATACTCACAATAATCAATAAAACTATTGTATTTTGGGGTTTTTCCAACAAATCTAAGGAACTTCTATTGAAATTTGAGTACCTTCAAGTGCATCACTGTTACCGTAATCTAATATAGCTGAGAGTGAATACTCCCCGCTTTTTAGAGTATCCGGCAACTCAAGTTCTAATGTTCTCGAGGTTTGAGGATAAGCTTGTATCTCTTGTGTTGCCAATCTCTTTTCTTCTAATGTATTCATATTTGAAGCGAGAAGATAGACTTTGCAAGGAACTATTGTATTACCAAGGTTATCAATGTGAACAGAGAAGGTTCTTACAGAGTCTTCTTCTGTTGTGGTTTCTTTCAGATTGCTGATTTTCACTCTTTTATTTGCACCCTGCTCAGATTGGGGTGTATAAGTCAGATATACATCGATTCTTCCATAAAGAGAAATTCCTGCCGTCGTCTCTTTATCGGCAGAAAAAGAGGTTTGTTCTTTAGCTGTACTCACGCTGAGTATGCCCCATTTTGAAGTATAGTCGTCGTCCGGTGCCTGAAAGTTAAGCTGAACTGTTTGGGATTCATTGGGATTGATTTCAAGATAGGAAGGATTCATGGTAATCCATTTTGCAATTGAATTGTCAGATGATTCGGCCGGGAGTGTTTTTTTTGAGCCATCTTTATAGGTTATATAATCTCTGAATTTGAGGACAACTGATTCCTTAGAATTTCCATGATTTTTAACCGTAATTGCTTTGGTCTCTGATTCCTGCGGATTGGCGGTGAAATTAACACGAATGGGCGCTACCTCAATGTCCTGAGCCCATACATTACCTGTTAATAATATGAGAATTCCGGTTAAAAGCGCTATTTTTTTCATTTTCATATAGTTTTAGAGCATCAAATATAATAAATATTAATTTTTTTTTTAAATTTAAACGTTGAAATTGGGATTTTTAATGTGACTTGGTAAATTGTTTTTATGCGACATTCTTTTCTGATCATTTCTATATTATTGCTTTCTTTTGCCGGAAAACTGCCGGCCCAGCAAATTTCACCATTGCCTGCCGAAAAACAGGAGCAGGTCGACAAATACGAAGAACAGGTGAACTATTTCAGGGATACTGAACAATTGGAAAAAGCAGCCTCTTATCTAAACAAAATTGCCTTCATATATTGGGACAACAGAAACCCCAATGAGGCAGTTGAATATTTTTCCGAAGCTGTTTCCCTTAGTAAAAAGACGAATGACCTTGAGTCTATAAAAAGAATATATAGCAATATAGCATTAATATATTCAGACATGGAAGATTTGCAACAGGCTAAAAGATATTTTGAAAAAAGCGTTGAAGTTCGTCGTGAATTGGGCAATAAAAAGGATATTGTCTCTGGCCTTCTCGATTTAGCATATATTCTTAATCTGACAAAAGATTACAAAGAAGCCAACGAAGCTCTTACCGAGGCTTTAAATATTTCAAAGGAAGAAGAATTCAGAAAAATGACCCTGAATATTTACAATTTGCTGGCAAAAAATTATAATGAACTGGGCGACAATCGAAAACATGAAGAATTCAGAGATAAATACAGGAGCCTTAAACAGCACCTCGAAACAGCAAACCTCAAAGAAGATTACCAGGAACGCGAACAACAAAGTGAAGCAGAACTACGCAAGACAAAAAAAGAAAAGGAAGAAACAGAAGCTGAATATAAATTACGGCAACTGAAATATGAGCGGCGGCAGGATTCTATTCAGGAGGTTGTTCAGCGTAAACAGGATTCAATTGAGAAAGTTGAACTAAAAGACAGCCTGAATCAAGTAGAAATTGAGCAACAAAACCAAAGAATGGAAGTACAGGAAGCAAAACTTGCCGAACAACAGGCAAGGGAAAGAGTACAAAACCTGATTATTTATTCTGTAGCAGGAGGATTGCTCTTAGGTGTAATTTTGCTTGTAGTACTATTCCGCAGTAACAAAGCCAAGCAAAAGGCAAATGAGACCCTGGAGGCAAAAAATATTGAGATTCAAAATAAAAGCAAACAATTGCAGGATGCTTTCCATAAAATAGAGGACCAAAACATAAAAATCACCCAGAGTATCAGTTACGCACAGGGAATACAAAAGGCTTTGTTTCCACCTAAAGAAACCCTGAATGAGTACATTCCCGAATCTTTTATCTTTTTCCAACCCGTAGATATAGTAAGTGGAGATTTCTACTGGTTTAAAGAAATTGATGTTCATCTTGACCTGTATGAAGACAAAGATGAATTTGAGGAAAGATTAAACAAAGAAGAAACCAGCAAAGATAACTTCCTCCCTATTGAAAATAACAAATTTGTTCTGTCTGCAGTAGACTGTACAGGACACGGAGTCCCGGGTGCATTTATGTCAATGATCGGTTACAATTTATTGGACGGGATAACTCAAAATGGCGTTACACGTTCTGAAAGAATTCTGAGGGAACTTCATAAAGGAATCCGCAGTCAGCTCAAACAAGAAGAAACAAGCAACCGCGATGGAATGGATATGTCTCTCTGTGTAATCAACAAGCGGCAGAAAACTGTTCAGTTCTCAGGGGCTAAAAATCCGATTCTATATATTCAGGATGGAGAGGCAAATGTAATTAAAGGAGACAGGGTGCCTATCGGTGGGGTTCAGACAGAAAAAGAACGCTATTTTTCTCAGCATACCATCAACGTGGACAGGCCCACATGGTTTTACATTTTTTCCGATGGATATGTAGATCAGTTTGGCGGCCCCAAAAACAGGAAATTCCTGTTGAAAAACCTCAAAAACCTGCTCATTGAAAACCATAAAAAACCAATGGAAGAACAGGAAAAGATATTGTCTGACACTTTAAATAAATGGATGGGAGGAAGAGAAAATCAAATCGACGATGTATTAGTAATTGGCTTTAAGCTTGGTGATTGATGATAGTTTTTATAAACCAGGTTAATTGAGTTGATTGAGT
>JBNJFT010000119.1:0-7156 GCA_051747065.1 Bacteroidota bacterium
CCAAACCTTTTGACATAGAAAAATTTGAGGAAATTATTCGGAAATTTGGGTTTGAAATGAGTTCTGTTAATCATTCATGATGGATTTTGATATTCGCAACGAGGGAGAAGAAAAAGCGAAAGAACCGGATATAGAACAACAACTCAGGCCCCTCTCCTTTGGTGATTTTCGCGGACAATCAAAGGTTGTTGAAAACCTTGAAATTTTTGTGAAGGCTGCCTTGATGCGTGATGAAGCTCTGGATCATGTTTTACTTCACGGTCCTCCCGGCTTGGGAAAAACCACCCTTTCCAATATTATTTCCCACGAAATGGGTGTGGGTTTTAAACTTTCGAGTGGTCCCGTTCTTGATAAACCCGGAGATTTAGCAGGAATTCTTACCTCACTTGAACCTAAGGATGTTCTTTTTATTGATGAAATTCACCGACTAAGCCCTGTGGTTGAGGAATATTTGTATTCGGCCATGGAAGATTTCCGGATTGATATTGTGATTGACAAAGGTCCCGGGGCCAAAAGCATTCAAATTGATCTCAATCCATTTACTCTTATTGGGGCTACTACCCGAAGTGGTTTATTAACCAGTCCTTTGCGTGCTCGTTTTGGCATCAATTCTCATCTTGAATATTATGATGCCGGTGTTCTTAAAAATATTATTCAACGTTCTGCGCATATTTTAGGTGTTTCTATACAAGAAGATGCTGCCGGTGAAATTTCGCGGAGAAGCCGGGGTACACCGCGTATTGCCAATTCCTTGTTGCGGAGGGTTCGTGATTTTGCCCTGGTCAAAGGTTCCGGATCCATTGATATGGAAATTACCAAAATTGGTCTGGAAGCTCTTAACATTGACCAGTATGGTTTGGACCAAATGGACCATAAAATTCTTACCACACTTATGGATAAATTTGATGGTGGTCCTGTTGGAATCACCACTATTGCCACTGCTATCGGTGAAGATGGCGGTACCATTGAAGAAGTGTATGAACCTTTCCTGATTAAAGAAGGGTTTGTTAAACGTACCCCTCGTGGCCGGGTTGTCACCCCTCTTACTTATCGGCATTTTGGGCGGGAACCTGGTTCTACACAATCTACTTTATTTTGATCATAGGCTGTTAATTCTTTGAAATTGCTTGATGTAGATCTTTTAATGGTTCCTTTTTTATTAAAAATTATTGAAATCTAGAAATATTGAAATTATTTGCCATTTATTTTTGCTAACGGTCTATTTTTAATAATAGTCCGTTAAACTTTTGTATTGGTTTGTAGTTCAGTTGTTTAAAATATCGGGATTTTTCTGTTTTAATCCCGGTATATCAGCAACATACGATTTTTTTTACATCTTAATTCTAATAATCTAACGATCTATTGCTTAAATGAGTCTCAGTTTAAAAAAACTTGCCGGAGAAACAGTTATTTACGGGGCTACGACAATGCTCGGACGCCTTTTGAACTGGCTTCTTATGCCTTTTTATATCCGGACTTTAACTCAACATGAATATGGGGTTGTGGTTAATTTTTATGGGGTTGTAGCTGTTTTGCTTGTTTTTCTGACTTATGGGCTTGAAACCGGTTTTTTCAGGTTTGCAGGAAAATCCTATAATGAAAAAACTGTTTTTAAAACGCTTCTTACCTTGTTGACTATTACCAGTGGTGCGTTTGTATTGATTGGGTTATTTTTTCACGGGGCCATTAGTGAGGTTTTTTATGACGGTGATCATTCCCTTGCCATATTATTTTTATTTTTCATTCTTGGCATTGATTCTTTTATTGCATTGCCTTTTGCCCGGCTCAGGTTGCTTAATCGGCCCTATAAGTTCGGGATAATCAAATTCATTAACATTTGTGCCAATGTAGGATTTAATTTGTTTTTCCTTCTTTTAATTCCGCATCTGATTGATCAAAATATTTTGAGTGAAAGATTGACAGAGGTTTATCAGAAATTTGACGGGGTTTTTTATGTTTTTTTTAGTAATTTTCTGAGTAGTGTTCTTGCTTTTGCTTTATTGTTTCCTCAATTCTTTAATATTAAGAGTATTATAGATTTTAAAATACTTCGTCCTGTTTTAATTTATTCTTTGCCGGTACTTTTTGTTGGAATCACCGGTATGGTTACTCAAAATATCGATAAAATTTTGTTGCCTGCGCTGCTTCCCGGCGAAGGTTTTAAAGAACTTGCTGTTTACGGCGCCAACTTTAAGATAGGGGTTTTAATGAGTCTTTTTATTCAATCGTTCCGGTTTGCGTTTGAACCCTATTTTTTCAAAAATAAGGATAAAGGAATTTCCTATTATGCCCAGGTTATGAATTATTTTATTTTTTTCGGGCTTATTATTTTCCTGGGTATTACCTTATTTATTGATTTGATCAACGTGGTTTTAACTGCCGAGTATATTCGTGGCAACACCATTATCCCGCTTGTTTTAATTGCCCTTCTCTTTTACGGTGTTTATTTTAATTTGTCCCTTTGGTACAAATTGACGGACCGTACTTGGGTCGGTGCTGTTTTTGGAGGAATTGGGGCCGGAATTACCATTTTACTTAATGTTTTACTTGTACCCGACATTGGAGTTGTTGGATCGGCCATTGCTTTATTGGTCGGTTATTCGATTATGATGATTTTATCATGGGTTATTGGCCAGAGATTTTATCCCGTACCCTATCGGCCCTTGAAGTATCTGGTTTATTTTGTTATTGCCCTTATGATTTTTGGATTGGACTACATGATAGACATATCCTCACAATTTTTTTCCTATATGTTTAAAGCAGTTATCTTTGCTATCTTTGTTGGTTCATTTTTTGTAATTAATCGATATGATAAAAATAAAGCTGGTCAACCAGAGCCCGAATCCTATGCCTGAATTTGCCACCGAAGGTTCGGCAGGTGTGGATTTGCGCGCCAATTTGAATGACGATGTATTGATCAAACCTCTGGAAAGGGTTATGGTGCCCACTGGTTTGTTTATCGAATTGCCCCGTGGTTATGAAGCTCAAATCAGGCCACGTTCCGGGCTTGCAGCTAAACACGGAATTACCGTGTTGAATACACCGGGAACTATAGACAGCGATTACCGTGGGGAGATTAAAGTTATTTTGGTTAACTTGTCCAACGATGAATTTACCATTCAGAATGGAGACAGGATTTGTCAAATGGTTGTGCACAAATATGAAACATTTAATTGGGAAGAAGTTTCCGAATTGAATTTGACTCAACGTGGTGGTGGAGGTTTCGGACATACCGGAGTTTAAAGTTGACCTTTTTTTTGTATTAACAATAATGATTT
The DNA here is from genome assembly GCA_051747065.1 of Bacteroidota bacterium. Taxonomy (GTDB): domain Bacteria; phylum Bacteroidota; class Bacteroidia; order Bacteroidales; family UBA12077; genus JAGXLC01. The sequence goes on from JBNJFT010000119.1 coordinate 3,279, forward strand.
AGTAAATGAGGTATTTTATTATAGTTTTTTTGTTTTCTTTTCTTTTTTATGGGTGTTCTGTTTTCCAGAAGAATACAACGAAAGAGGCCTCTAAGGAAGAAAAAGTAGAAGATTGGTCCAATATTGATGTCCAATTGAGTCAGGAAGAAGAGAGACAGCTTGATTATTTCTTTTATGAGGGATTGCGTTACCAAGCCATTGGTGAGCCTCAAAAAAGTTATATGTATTTTAATGAGGCTTTGAAAATTGATTCTACTTGTGCTGCCTGTTCCTACGAAGTTTCCCGTTTGCTTGCCGGAAATGAGGAATATGAAAAAGCGCTTGAATTCATGAAACCTGCCTTCCGTTATAAACCTGACAACAAGCATTACATTCAATTTCTTGCCCGGCTTTACATTCAAAATGGTTCTAAAGAAAAAGCTGTTGATGTTGCCGAAAACCTTTTAAAACTCGATGATTTAACTGTGGATGATCTTTATTTTCTTGCTCAATTGCAGTTAGATAATGGATTTCATGAAAAAGCTGTTTCCAATCTTAACCGGATGGAAAACCGGATTGGTGTTAATGAGGGTTTGTCACTGGAAAAATATCAGATTTTATTAGAAAATGAAGATTATGATGCGGCAGAAAAAGAGTTGAAAAAACTTATTGAACATTATCCGCAGACCGGTGATTATTACGTCTATTTGGGTGATTTTTATTTTGAAATCGATGAGAATGAAAAAGCCCTTGAGATGTATGAAAAAGCCCTGGATGTTGAAGAGGACAATGGCAAAGTTTTGTTCTCACTTGCTAATTTTTACATGGATACTGATGAGGATGAAAAATTCAGAGAATATTTATTTAAAGCCTTTTCTTCTGATAATATAGATTTTCGGTCAAAATTCCAGCGGATTATGCCTTTTGTGGCAAATAAAAAGAATGAGGATAATCCGCTTACCTATGAGGATATTACCCGCATTTTTGACATTCTTATTGATAAGCATCCCCATCGATCGCAAATTTATGGGGCATATGGCAATTATTTGGTAGATGAGGGGAAAGAACAAAAAGCTCTTGATCTATTTGACCAGGCACTTGAATTGGATGCCAATCAATCCGAAATATGGCAGGAATATTTGTTTTTGTTATCTTCTTTGGACAACAATGAAATGTTGCTGGAAAAATCAGAAGAGGCCGTCACCTTTTTCCCTGAAGAGCCTATGTTCAGGCTTTTTCACGGAGTATCCCTTTTTCAGGAAGATAGACTTGATGAAGCCGCCGATACTATGGAGAAAGGTTTGGCTGAAGTTGAAGAGAATCCCGGTTTAAAAGGGCGGTTACATTCTTACCTCGGAGATATTTATCATTCGCTTGAGGATATGGAGAAATGTTTCCATCATTATGAAAAGGCCCTTGATATTGATAAAAACAATGTGATTGTTTTGAATAATTATAGCTACTACCTGGCTGAAGAAGGTAAAGATCTTGATAAAGCCGAAAAAATGAGTTCCCGGTCTGTTGAATTGGAACCGGGAAATCCTACTTATTTGGATACTTATGCCTGGGTCCTGTTTAAAAAAGGTGATTATTCTGAAGCCCAATTTATTATAGAAAGAGCTATAGATAATATGGAAGAGGATAGCGGTGTCATTTTAGAACATTACGGTGATATTTTGTTTAAAAATGACCAGGTTGACAAAGCTTTGAAAAAGTGGCGTGAAGCTTTTAAATTTGATGATCATTCTGATTTATTGGAAGAAAAGATTGAAAAAAGGGAATATATAGATGAGGAACAATAAGTTTGGAATTATTGTTTTCATTTTCATTTTGTTATTGTCGGGTTGTAAAACTAAAGAAAAAATTAGCGATGCTTTGCCCGTTTTACCTCTTCGGGATTCCGAATTGGTAAAAAGAATTGAAAATGCAAGACCTGAAAAAGAGGAAGTTTTTTATCGGCGTACTGTTGTTAAATTAAATAGTGAAAGGGAAAATCGGAGATTTAAAGCCAATATCTGGCTGAAAACCGATTCTTTTTTGCGGATGAGCGTCATAGGTCCTATGGGGATTGAAGCTGCCCGTATTCATTTTCAACCCGAAGAAGTTGTTATTATTGATAGAATGGATCGGGTTGTAGTTTATTCCAATTATAATGACATTCGGAAACGCTTTGGACTGGATATTGATTTTAGGATTTTGCAAAATCTTTTTTTAAACAGAGGTTTTAGTTATTTTGCAGGTAATGATTTGACAGATTATCATGGTGGGATTGAAGAAAAACAATACAAGCTTGCTTCCGTGAAAGAAAAAAAGTTTCAGAGGGAAATAAAAAACAGGAGTAACGATATTCCGGTGTTTCACAGGCTTTGGTTTGATCCTGATCATTTTTATTTAACAAGGACTTCATTTACCTCCATTGAAGATGGTCTTGATGTGGATGTAAAGTACAAGGATTTTAAGGATATAGATCAAAGCTATTTTCCTGAAGTTTTAGGTATTGAAGGTCAGCATCAGGGATCTTCTTTTTCATTAAATTTTAAGTTTGGGAGTGTTGATTTCAATGGAGAAAGAGATATTTCCTTCAGTATTCCCGATCAATATGAAAAAATATATCGTTAAAATATTTCTTTGTTTTCTTTTTTTTCTTCCCGGGGGGATTCTTTTTGGACAGAGTATTGGAGAGCTGAGAAAGGAACGGGAACAACTTCTTGAAGAAATTTCCCGAACTTCCCGGATGATTGAAGAAAAGGAGGAAAACCGGCAGGATAATGTCAGGGAATTGAATCTTATTGAAAAAGAAATTGACGCCCGCGAGCGACTTATTAATAATTTCCGTGATGAGATTGACCAACTAGACCGGCAGATTGAGGTTAATCAAATGCTGGTAAATGATCTTGAAGACGATATTCAGCAGTTAAAAAAAGAGTATAGTAAGATTTTACGGGATTCTTATAAAAAGAAAGATGATTTAAATGAATTGATGTTTTTATTTAGTGCAAGTGATTTTAATGAAGCTTATCAGAGGTACCGCTTACTTAAGGAATATAGTCGCTATAGGCAACGGCAGGGTGAGATTCTTGTTGAATCGCAAAAAAAAGTACAAAGCCTTTTAAAAGAAATTCAGCAGCAAAGAGAAGAAAAAGAAGCAGTTCTTACTGAAAGGGAAAATGAACTTCATCGTCTCGAGAATAATCACGATCGAAAATCTCGCCTTGTTCAGAGGTTAAAAACTGAACAGCAGTGGCTGAAGGAGAGTCTTGAAGAAAAGAGAACAGCCGCCCGACAACTTGAGGAGGAAATCGAAAATTTAATAGCCGCTCAGAAGAAAGAAGATATTAATCCTGCCGAATCGAGTGATTTTTCAGAAAAGCAGGGAAAACTTAATTGGCCGGTTAATGAGGGAGTTATTGTGAATTCATTCGGTGAACACCGTCATGCTGTTCTGGAAAATGTGACAATAAAAAACAATGGCATCGACATTCAGTTGAGTGAAGGGTCAGATGTTTTTTGTGTTCATCCCGGAGAGGTTTCTACAGTAGTTGGTATTCCTGGTTTGAATAAAGCGGTTATCGTTAGGCATGGTAAATTTTTGACCGTATATGGAAATTTAGTTGATGTTTACGTTTCAAAAGGTGATATTGTCAACGCTGGCGAAAAAATAGGAGAAGTTTTTGAAGAAAGTAGTGAAATGCAGGAGATTCTTCATTTCGAAATATGGGAAGAAAACACCAAACTTGACCCTGAACAATGGCTTTTGCAATGATTTATAAAAATTTTTTTCTTATTTAGAAACTCTTTTAGGGGTTGTGAGTATAAAATAGTGTAATTTAGCAAATAATCTTTTCGTCCCAACAAAAAATGTTGTTATAGTGAATAAAATGGTTTTTAAATCGGAAATT
>JBNJFT010000120.1:0-7028 GCA_051747065.1 Bacteroidota bacterium
AAAAATGTTAATTGTATTGTAAATACATTGAAAATGCAAAACAAGTTTTATATAGAGACATACGGATGCCAGATGAATGTAGCGGACAGCGAGGTGGTTTCTTCCATTATGGCAAAAAGTGGTTATAACCGAACCGAAAAGATGGAAGAAGCGGATTTAATACTGGTTAACACTTGCTCTATCAGGGAAAATGCAGAGCAAAGAGTGTGGGGAAGGCTGGATGTGTTTAAACAGATCAAAAATCAACATCCCGAAGTTAAAGTAGGCGTTATCGGATGCATGGCTGAACGGTTGAAGGAGAAACTCATCGAAAAAGAGAAAAGTGTGGATTTGGTAATCGGCCCGGACTCTTACAGGGCATTGCCGAAATTGATAGAAACGGTAGGTACAGGACAAAAGGGCATAAACACTTTATTGTCAAAAGAAGAAACCTATGGGGATATTGCTCCGGTTAGGGCAGATAAAAATCAAATATCAGCGTTTATTTCTATAATGCGCGGATGCAACAATATGTGCTCTTATTGCATCGTACCTTATGTAAGAGGAAGGGAAAGGAGCCGCGATCCTCAAACTATCATAAGGGAAGCCACAGAACTGTCTGAACAAGGTTTCAAAGAAATTACTCTGCTTGGGCAGAATGTAGATTCTTATGCATGGAAAAAATCCGATGGCACCACCATGCCATTTGCCGAACTACTGGATCAAACCGCCCGGATTAAACAAAACTTACGCATCCGTTTTGCTACTTCTCATCCAAAAGATTTATCTGATGAAGTGTTGAAAGTTATTTCAGAGCACGAAAATATTTGCCGGCACATTCATTTACCTGTACAATCCGGGAGTACAGACATTCTTAAAAAAATGAACAGAGGTTACACAAGAGAATGGTACATGAACCGTATCAATGCCATAAGAAAACACCTTCCCGAAGCAGAAATTACTACGGATATCATGGCCGGTTTCAGCGATGAAACAGAGCAGGACCACCAGGAGACCCTCTCGCTTATGAAATATGCAAATTATGACTTTGCTTACATGTTTAAATATTCCGAAAGGCCGGGTACCAAAGCTGCAAGAAGAATGGAAGACAATGTCCCGGAAGAAACAAAGAAGAAACGGTTAAGCGAAATCATAGGCCTGCAAAACAAAATTTCTTCGAAAAACAAGAAAAAAGCAATTGGACAGACATTCACGGTGCTAATTGAAAACACTTCGAAAAAATCTGAAAATGAATTCTCGGGACGAAATTCACAAAACCAGGTAGTTGTATTTCCAAAAAATGGTGAAAAAATCGGTGATTTTGTTGATGTGAAGATTGTAGATACAACTCCGGCAACTTTAATCGGGCAAAAAGTAAATTAAAATCATAAAATCTTCTTACCATGAGCGAAATGATCAATGAATTCAGAGAATACCGTGAAAAAATGAATAAAAAAATGCTTGATACCGATAACAAAGTTCTCAAGCGAATCATCAACCTGGATACAAATTCTTACCTGGAAGGAGCACTTTCTTCAAGAACAAAAGAAATGCTCGGCCTTGTTTCCTCAATGGTTTTACGGTGCGACGATTGCATTCGTTATCATCTGGATCAATGCTATGAACAGGGAATAACCAATGAAGAAATGTACGAAATCTTTTCTATAGCAAACCTCGTAGGAGGCACTATTGTAATTCCACATACAAGAAGAGCGCTGGAGTATTGGGAAGAACTGAATAAGTGATTATAGAAGTACGGGATAAATTAGAAAAAACAGGTTTTTAGCTAAAAAAAAGTAGATAGTAGATAGTAGATAGTAGATAGTAGATGGTAGATAGTAGATGTTAGATGGTAGATAGTAGATAATTGAAATCAGTGAAATGGAAAGAATTATATTTCAATATATTTATTGCTTCTGAATGTCCCTGTATAATTTAAGGTTCTGGTATAATGACGCTTCTGCTACCGCGTAATATAATTTTGTAGTAAATCGAGGAAGCAGGGAGGGATAGTGAGGATAAAATACTGTTTGAGCACGCCGGAGTTTACGGAGGTGGGTGAGTTTATTTTATTCCGGCAGCTGCCGGATTTCCGTAGATTTCAAAAAATTATGTTTCCGCGGAGACTTTTTTTGTGTGGTTGACAAAAAAGGGTGAACCCGGTATAGCAGGAAAAAATGAATAATTTTTATATCGAACTCTCGTTAATTTAAATAGGCACATTCAAAAGTAGAGGTGAATATTAAAATAATCATCAGTTTGCTAATGAGTGAGCAGTTGCAGTTGCAGCAGGCAGTTGCAGGAAAACCTGACAGCGCCTTAAAGACCTTTCAGCGTTTGAACAAAAAAAGAGAAAGAGAAAGAGAAAAAGTAAGCAGAAAGCAACAGAGAAAATATGACCTCGCTTTTTAATCAATTTTAATGCTGAATTCAAATTGTTTTTTCAATTACTAAAAGTAAAAACCTTATCTAACTCCATCAGCCTTATCAATTCCATAGCTTCATCGGATACACTGCCCAGATGAAAAGCTGTATTATTGATCTTAGCCATTCTTAACACATTCAAAAGTGTTTCAAAGGCTGAACTATCAATAAAAGCAATTTCATCCATGTTTAATACAACGTTAGCAGAAGGCTTCTCAATATACTCCATGAGCTCGCATTCTACCTGTCTTGCGTTGTTAACATTAAACTTACGAATATTTTCAAAGGAAAGAAAATAGTTATTTCGGTCTTGTTCAACCAATAACATAATTTTATTTTTTTTTAAAAACGACAATCAATTAACATGTGGTCGATGAAAATTTGCGGCCAACTATTGGTCACAAAAGTAAAAACAAAATCTCCTAATTATTCGGCTAAATCATTATTTATATCGATTAAAAACAATAATTAACTAACGAAAGAAACTCAAAATTATTCTTCTTTTTCCTTCATAAGTTTAATATTTAGCTCTTTTAATTGTTGGTCAGATATGGGTGCAGGTGTATCAATCATCAAATCGCGGCCTGCGTTATTTTTTGGGAAAGCGATATAATCCCGGATAGACTCTGATCCGCCCATCACTGCGCACCATCTGTCAAACCCAAATGCAATACCGCCGTGAGGAGGAGCGCCATATTTAAATGCATTCATCAAAAATCCAAATTTTTGGTTGGCCTCTTCTTCTCCAATTCCCAATGCTGAAAACATCTTAGTCTGCAACTCTTTACTGTGAATACGGATTGAACCGCCGCCGATTTCTACGCCATTGATCACAAAATCATACGCATTAGCGCGCATCTTACCGGGATCTTTATCAAACAATTCAATATCTTCATCTTTTGGTGAAGTGAACGGGTGATGCATTGCATAATATCTGTGATCTTCCTCATCCCACTCAAGCAATGGAAAATCGACGACCCATGCAGGAGCAAATTTATTTTCATCTCTCAAATCAAGTCGATTACCCATTTCAAGGCGTAAAACTCCCAATGCGCTGAGAGTTGGCATCCGTTCTCCGGCAAGTATCAGCATCAGATCACCCGGCTTTGCTATCATCCTGGCAGCCCAATCTCTGAAATCATCAGCATCAAAAAATTTATCAACAGAAGACTTGAAACTACCATCCTCATTAAATTTTACATAAACTAAACCGTTCGCTCCAATTTGTGGTTGTTTCACAAATTCAGTTAACTGATCCAACTGCTTACGGCTATATGAAGCACATCCCTCAGCCAAAATGCCACCAATATATTCAACATTATCAAACACCTTAAAGCCTTTGCCTTGTGCCTGATCTGTAATTTCGGTAATTTTCATATCAAAACGCAAATCAGGTTTATCGGAACCGTAAAACATTATTGCATCATCGTAAGTGATACGTGGGAATGTTTCATCGTAATTGTAATTTCTTACTTTTTTGAACAAATACTTCGCCAATCCTTCAAAAGTATTCAACACGTCTTCCTGATCCACAAAAGCCATCTCACAATCCAGCTGAGTAAATTCAGGCTGACGGTCAGCTCTTAAATCCTCATCCCTAAAGCACTTTACAATCTGAAAATATTTATCATACCCGGAAATCATTAACAATTGCTTAAATGTCTGCGGACTTTGCGGCAATGCATAAAATTCCCCGGGATTCATCCTTGAAGGCACAACAAAATCTCTGGCTCCCTCGGGTGTTGACTTAATCAGGAAAGGTGTTTCAATCTCGATAAAATAATTCTCATCAAGATATTTTCGAATTTCCTGTGCCATTCGGTTACGCAAAAGAATATTCTCCTGCAAGGGAGCCCTTCTCAGGTCCAAATACCTGTATTGCATTCTAAGCTCTTCTCCCCCGTCAGTTTCTTCTTCAATTGTAAACGGTGGCACTTCTGATTCATTAATAATATCCAGAGAAGTCACCTGAATTTCAATATCTCCGGTAGGCATTTTCGGGTTTTTACTGGAACGTTCCACTACTTCACCGGAAACCTTTATTATAAATTCCCTTCCCAGTTTCGCAACCTTTTCATTTATATCTTTCGGAGTATTTTCATCAAAAACAAGTTGTGTAATTCCATAACGGTCTCTCAAAGTGAGAAAATTCATTCCGCCAAGTTCTCTGATTCGCTGCACCCAGCCGGTAAGCTGAACTTCTTGTCCTACGTGATCTATCCTCAATTCGCCACAAGTATGCGTTCTATACATGCCTAAAAGTTTTAAAATTTTTGTTATTAAACATTTGCGAATATAGAAAGTTTTTTATTAATGGCTTAACTACAGGCGGCTTTTTTCTGTTCTATTGGTGAGTAGTGAGTTGAGTTGATTGAGTGGATTGAGTGGATTGAGTGGAATGTTGGCTGAGACTGCTCAAAAAAATGTAACAACTTAACTAACTAAGAGAGACGGGTGACTGAGTTACTTAATCAACTAATTAACTTACTCTTTATAATTATTTAACCAAAAAAGCCTGTAGTTTATATTCACATCAAAATTGACTAAATTTGTAATTTAAGAAAAGGGAAGTTCAATATATGGAAATAAAAACAGATATAAAATTAGGTGACAGTCAAGAAGTACTTAAAACATTACCGGATAATTCGGTAGACCTGATTTTCACTTCACCACCTTATGCTGATCAAAGGAAAAACACTTATGGTGGTATTCATCCTGATGAATACGTAGCTTGGTTTTTACCTATTTCAAAAGAACTCCTACGGGTTCTGTCTCCTACAGGTACATTTATATTGAACATCAAGGAAAAGGTTGTCAACGGTGAAAGAAGCACATACGTAATGGAACTCATCCTTGAGATGAGAAAACAAGGATGGTTTTGGACAGAAGAATTTATTTGGCACAAAAAAAATTCTTATCCGGGTAAATGGCCCAATCGCTTTCGAGATGCCTGGGAAAGACTTCTTCAGTTTAATAAAAACAAAAAATTTAATATGTATCAGGAAGAAGTTATGGTTCCTACCGGTGACTGGGCAAAAAACAGACTTAAAAACTTAAGCGACACCGACAAAAGAAGGGATGAATCAAAAGTAGGTAGTGGTTTTGGCAAAAATATCTCAAACTGGGTAAATCGGGATAAAGCATACCCAACAAATGTGCTTCATCTATCTACAGAATGCAACAATAAAAAACACAGTGCAGCTTTCCCTGAAAAATTACCGGAATGGTTTATTAAACTATTCACAAAACAAGGGGACACCGTGCTTGATCCATTTACGGGTTCTGGAACTACTAATTTTGTAGCACAAAGAATGTTTCGACATTCAATTGGAATAGAGATATATAAAGAATATTATGATTATATAAAAAGACAAATCGAACCAACAAAATTAGTTTTATTTGAACCAGAAGACGAATATGAATCAACTAAAAATCAAAGACGTAACTAAGTACGTTGAAGATAATATCAGTACTTTTCACCAAAAAAGAATAGATAGCCTCAAGCGCTTAAAACTTAAAACCATTCTTAAAAAAAAGAATCCATACCTATTTCGAGCTAAGCATCTTTTAACAGCAGAACAAATAATCAGAAAACTAACAGATGCCTTTATTTCCTCAAATGAAGAAACCATTTTTGGCGATTGGCTTGAAGGATTAGCTATCTTTATTAACCAAAAGGTATATGGTGGCTGGAAATCTGGAATTACAGGAATTGACCTTGAATTCGACAAAAATAATGTAAGAAACATTGTAACCATAAAATCTGGGCCTAATTGGGGTAACAGTAGCCAAATTTCTAAGATGAAGGCTGATTTTAGTACAGCTAAAAAGACTCTAAGAACAAGCAATTCCGGGTTAGTTGTTAAAGCAGTTAATGGTTGTTGCTATGGTAAAGATAATAACCCGGACAAGGGTGAGTACTTTAAATATTGTGGACAAAATTTCTGGGAATTTATTTCCGGACAAGAAAATTTATATAAAGATATTATTGAACCGCTTGGTTATAAAGCAAAAGAGAAAAATAACGCCTTCATCGAATCTTACGCTCAAATGATTAACAAATTCACTAAAGAATTTTCTAATGATTTCTGCGATGATAGTGGGAATATTGATTGGGCGAAACTTGTAGAGTTTAATTCTGGCAAAAAACAATAAAATAATGTACCAAAATACTGTAGAAAACATATCATCACAATTGTAAAGAGAAAGCTATCATCCATATTTATAACAGATGATAGGTTAATTTACTTTAAATAACGAACAGGACATACATAGGATTTATGTTCTAAATTAACTACTTAATTAAAAAAAGAAAGCCAATAAATTTTATATATTTGTCCACACATTTTGAAAACGGGGTATTAGCTCAGTTGGTTCAGAGCGCTACCTTGACAGGGTAGAAGTCGGTGGTTCGAATCCACCATATCCCACAATTCCTCAACCCAAACAAAGCCCGGGAAAATTTATTCCGGGCTTTTTTTATTTTCCCTGAACTGCCCTTGTTTTTCGACAACAAAAGCTTGATTAATGCAATAAAAATCAACAATTTGCGTATTCATAGACACATATTTTTCCAAATCAACTATAACCACAAAAACTTTCCTGAATATGAAACAGACAATACT
>JBNJFT010000121.1:0-4551 GCA_051747065.1 Bacteroidota bacterium
CCATAGCCTAACATCTAACATCAAAAATCTACCTTCTTAAATCAATTTATTATCCACAAGATATTCAGCTATTTGAATTGCGTTTGTCGCAGCTCCTTTTCGCAGATTATCAGCAACCACCCACAAATTCAGGCATTGAGGACTGGAAAAATCTCTTCTCAGACGTCCTACGAGAACCTCATCTGTGCCTTCGGCTGAAAATGGCATCGGATAAAGATTGCTTTCAACATTATCATAAACATTAACACCCGGCGCATGTTTCAGTACATTTTTCAGGTCAAGCATATCAAACTCATTGTAAAAGGCAATGTTGACCGACTCGGCATGTCCCCTGAAAACGGGAATTCTTACAGCTGTTGCGGTAATCCAAACATCTCTGTTTAGTATTTTTTGTGTTTCGTAAATAAGCTTGGTTTCTTCGGTAGTATATTTATTGAATAGAAAATCACCGCATTGTGGAATACAATTGTTAAAAATCTTGTATGGATAATGCTGCTTTCCTTTCTGCCCGGTCATCTCATTCTTCAACTGGTCCACAGCTTCTTTTCCTGAACCCGAAACAGCCTGGTAAGTTGATACCACGATACGTTTTACCTTATATGCCTGATGCAAAGGATAAACAGCCATTAACAACTGAATTGTAGAACAATTCGGATTTGCAATTATTTTATCCTTACTGGTTAGCAAATTTGCATTAATTTCAGGAACGATCAACTTCCTACCATCGTCCATGCGAAAGGCGGAAGAATTATCAATAACCGTTGTGCCATTTTCCGCGAATTTTGGCGCCCATTTTAAGGCAACATCCACCCCGGCCGAAAACAAAGCAATATCCGGCTGCTTTTCCAGGGCTTTATCCAAACTGATAACTTCCAGTTCTTTTCCGTCAAATTCTATCGTTTCACCCTTGGATCGTTCTGATGCCACCGGATAAACATCTGAATAGGGAAATTTTCTTTCGGCAAGAACTTGTAACATAACTTCTCCTACAATTCCGGTTGCTCCAACTACAGCTATTTTCATTTTTAGAAAATTTTAAATTAACTTCGCTATATAATATAATGTTTTCAAATTTAACTATTAATTTCCTTCCATGAAAAATATCTTATTCATTTTTTTACTTTTCCTGAATACTCAGGTTACGGCTCAACTATTTTATGACTTTGAACAACACTCAATTGACAACTGGGAACAAACGCCTGAGGACCGATGGGAAATATCCAATATCGATCCAATAAATGGTTCCTTTTCGCTGCATCATTCTTATGACAATTCGGAAAGTTCCCGTGACCGGATCTCTTTTCCACACGAATTCTCTACCCAGGCCCAACCTACGACATGGCGTTTCCAGGTAAAATACGATTACAACCCCTCGGGAAGCAACAACTGGAGCATATTTCTAATGGCAGATTCAACAGCCGGAGAAATGCATCCTTCAGGAAGTGTAAATGGCTATTTGGTGGGTGTAAATTACAGTGGCAGCGACGATCGTTTAAAACTCTGGAAAGTAACTTCCGGCTCAGGTTATGAAGTGATAGCAACAAATTTTAATTGGCAGGAAGAAATAAATCCGGGAACGGCAGCTGGTTTGGAGATCCGAAATAACGGAGATGGGAAATGGGAAATCCTGATTGATGATGACGGCAATTTTAACAACCTCATTTCCATTGGAACGGGAGATAATTCAGATTACACTGAAAGCCGGAATTGCGGCATCTACTACGAATATACATCCTCAGCGGATCAAAAATTGTGGATCGATGACTTTTATGTCGGGCCGCGTATTGAAGATACAATTCCTCCGGAAATCCAAAGCGCAGAAATAATCAACGCAAATGAAATGCTTGTAAAGTTTTCCGAAACTATGGACTCTTCAACTGTTCTGAACACAGGAAATTACGCACTTATCAATCAAAACAGCCCTTCTTCCGCTGAACTGACAGATACCCTCCGGAAAACAATCAGCCTTCACTTTGCTGAATCTTTTCAGGACTCCTCAACACACCAACTCACGATAAAACAAGTGAAGGACACAAGCGAAAACCTTTTGGCCGATACAAACGTTTCTCTTTTCTATGATAGAATGAAGGCTACCTCTGTGCGCCCTTTGTCAGAAAACACGCTTCAGGTTAACTTTAATAAAACTCCTGAACAAGCTGCGGCGACAGACTCAACACTTTATGAACTAACACCCGGACAATTCAACCCGCAAGAAATAACGATAAACCAGGAAGACGATAAAAGCATAACCCTCTCCTTTGCAAATGATTTTGAGGAAGAAACAAACTATTCGCTCTTTATCGGCTCTGTTAATGACTCCTACGGTGACGAAACGAAACCTGCATCGCATGAGTTCTCACTGGTTATAGCCGATGAAAATGATATTGTGATCAATGAGATTATGGCAGATCCTTACCCCCCTGCCGGCCTGCCTGAAGAAGAATATATCGAACTGCACAATACTACTTCTTCGGAAATTGACTTAACAGACTGGATTTTACAAGTCAACAGCTCAACAAAATCTTTTCCTGAAACGAAAATTGCTTCACAAAGCTACCTGATTCTCTGTGATAAAGACATTGCAGAAACAATGGAAGATTATGGAAACGTAACCGGTTTTTCTTCGTTTCCAAATCTGATTAACAGCAGTGCCGAAATCGCAATTAAAGATACCTCGGGGAAAAATATCAACTCGGTGGCATACACAGATCACTGGTATAAGGATGAAGACAAAGAAAATGGTGGTTATTCCCTGGAAAAAATCGATCCTGAAAATAATTGCAGCGGCATAAACAACTGGGAAGCATCAGAAGCTTCTATTGGGGGAACTCCGGGAGAAGAAAATTCAGTTTACGGTTCAAACATGGACACAGCCGCTCCCCGGCTAACTTTCTTAGAAGTCAAACACAATCAACAGATCGCCCTGGAATTTTCTGAAACAGTTGATGCCTCCGATTTAGAACTTGCAGATTTTGTTGTCTCTCCGGAAATCGGCACCCCTTATTCTATGAACATCAATGAGCCGTATAATGACCAGATAAACTTATTCTTTGCCGACCCAATGAAAATAAATACCCAATATGAAATTCAGGCAAATAACATCTCTGATTTATGTGACAACTCAAATACTCTGAAGCAGAATTTTGTTTATCACCCACCACAACCCAAAGAAATACAAATCAATGAAATCATGGCCAACCCCTCCCCTCCTGTCAGCTTGCCCAATGCTGAGTATGTTGAATTATACAATGCTTCTCCTTACAGCATTTCACTCAACAACTGGTCGTTCACTGCCGGCAGATCAACCCGTAAAATCGGCAAAATCTCTTTAGAACCAGACTCATACATAATTTTATGCGACAAAGAAGACCAGCAGGCATTTGATCATTACGGGCAAACCTACGCATTTGATGGTATGCCTGCCATAAGCCAGAGCGGTACTTTTGTCATCCTGGAAACAGATAAAAAAGAAATCATTTCGTATATATCGTTCGATGAATCGTGGTATCCAAATGAATACAAACAGTCGGGCGGTTGGTCGCTGGAACAAATAGATCCTGAAAATCCCTGCGGTGAAGGGAATAACTGGTCAGCTTCAGAAAACAAAAATGGCGGAACGCCGGGAGCTCGTAATTCAATATACAGAAACAACCCGGATGATGAATCTCCGATCCTGCTGAGAGCATCGTATCAGGATTCTGCTTCCGTTAAACTTCATTTTAACGAAACGCTCGACAGAAATTCCCTGAAAGGAAAAGAAAAATACACAGCAGAAACAATCGGGCACCCGCTGAGTGTCTCACTCAACCCGCCTGAATACAAAGCAGTAACACTACATTTTTCAGAAAATTTCCAGTCAAACACACGCTATAGGATAAGCATCACAGACACAATCAAAGACTGCGCCGGAAACATCACAGACACAAAGCAATCCGTGGAGTACGAAGTTCCCCAACCTATAGAGGAAGGTGACCTGGTAATCAATGAAGTTCTGTTCAACCCGCAGGAAGGAAGCAATGACTTTGTAGAAATATTCAACAAGACAAACAAAACGCTGGATCTCACCAAATTGTGCATCGGATCGGGCAATGATTACAACGATGTTTTTTGTATGGAAAACTATGAGTACCTCATATTCCCGGAAACACACCTTGTCATTACCGAAGGGCCTTCGTCACTTACCAAAGATTATTATGTTGAAAACCCGGAACAACTTATAAGAACGGAAACACTTCCGGCATACAGGAACAATAACGGAACCGTTTTTCTAATGAATAAATCCTCCACTGTAATTGACAAAATGAGTTATACCGAAGAAATGCATTTTCCTATGCTGAATGATACCAAAGGTGTTTCGCTGGAACGCATCCATTATGACATGCCATCAGCGGAAAAATCGACATGGCACTCAGCGGCGGAATCATCCGGCTTTGCCACTCCAACTTATAAAAACTCGCAATTTTCAGAAAACATAGAATCTAAGATGAATTTCACCGTTGATCCGGAAGTATTTTCACCCGACAATGATGGCAGAGACGACCTGTTAAACAT
>JBNJFT010000121.1:4651-6840 GCA_051747065.1 Bacteroidota bacterium
GCGGAATTTGCAATTCCGCCGTATAATACACAAAAACATCAAATAAAATCAATAAAAAGAATAACTTATATATTTCGTTTTACGTTAATAATAAAAATACGAGTTTACTCATAATCATTATTATTTTGTATTTTTGATAAAAACAGAGAAAATCTATGATTACCGATAAACAAAGAAAAAATCAAATAATAAGGCGAATTCAAAAAATTTCACCCGATAAAGTCAAAGAACTAAAGGAGTTTATTGACAAACTGGAGGAGAAAACACCTGATAAGAAAAAAAATTTATCCTATGCTGGCGCATGGAGCAATATGGATGAAAATATTTTTAAAGATCTGACTGATAATCTTATTGCTAAACGACAAAAAAATCAACGAAGATTTGAGGAATAGAGCTTTAATAGACACCGATATACTATCCTATTATTTTAAAGGGGATCAAAAAGTTATCCAGAATTTTGAAACATATCTTGAAACATACGAGCTAATTGAGATAAGTTTAATTACCTATTATGAAATTATTAGTGGATTGCTTTCTAAAAATGCTTATAAACAATTAGAAATTTTTGAAGAATTTGCCAAAGAGAACATTGTTATACCTCTAACCGAAAATTCATGTAAAATATCCGGGGAAATATACTCAACTCTAAAGCAAAAAGGGGAAATACTTGATGATATCGATTTATTAATTGCCGGTATAGCTATCGAAAATGAAATGATATTTGTAACTAATAATGAAAGACACTTTCAGAGAATTCCAGATTTAAAAATCCAAAACTGGAAGTATCTCCAATAAACTTCCTCTAAAAAAGTGAGGTAACCACATGCTGCGTACATGCGTTAGGCCGGATAGCAGAATTACTAATTATGCTTTGCATCGCGACGGAAAAGCCGCTCGGCGGAATTTGCAAATTCCGGTAAGCAAAATGATCAGCGCAGATGCATTGATGAAAAAAGAAAAACTGCCTACCAAAAGCCAGAAGCCAAAAGCTAAAAGCCAACAATTCAACAACTACCGCAACACTTTTCGTTTACGATACAGGGCAATCACAAAAGGTATGGCGATTAAGGCGATAAAGGCTGAAACTTTATAGGTTTCAATAAGGCCGATCCAGTCGCCCATTTGACCAACAACTAAGGATGTCAATGAAGCCGAGATAAAATTAATCGTCATAAAAATGCTGCTTGTAAAAGATTCGTGCTCTGTAGCTTGATCCATTACCAAAGCAAGCAGCACCGGCCCGCTTGCTAAAATGAAAAAACCCATTATCACAAGAACAGGAAGCACCCAGAATCCTTCGGTATAAATAAAAAGCACCATCGTAACGGGAGTAATCAACGTTACCAGTAAAAGTGTGTTCACCTTGCCAAAGCGGTCAGATAAATTTCCGGCGAGAAACGTCCCGGCCACACCGGCAATTTCAAATACAGATAAAGACATTCCCCCGAACCATAAACTCTCTCCCCGAACATCAAGATAAGTAGGCAAAAAATAGATAATTGCTGTTTTCATAAATGCCCGTGAAAATACAATTCCGGCAATCAATATAAAAAAGTTCAAATGCTTTTTAAACGTCTTTTTAAATCCCTCTCCCCTGTTTTCCTTTGCGCTTTTTCTTTGAATTTCAACATCTTTAAACCGTATCCAGAGAAAAACAGACGCGACAATACCAAATGGCATCAATCTATACATCCCTTCCAGGGACCATAGGGACACTGCTCCGACAACCACCATTGGCCCGAGAGCCCGGGCAAGTTCACCTCCGACCATATAAAAACTCATTCCCCGGCCTGTCAGCTTTCCTGAAAAATTCTTCACCATCACCGGTGCCGGAACATGGAAAAAAGCACTACTGACACCCATAAAAAGCATCAAAACCACCGCAAAAATAAAATGCGGCGCCAACCCGATAAGACTCATGCAAATAGCAGTAACAGCCGGAGAAAATATAACAAAATAACGAACTTCAAGCCGGTCGATAAACATCCCTATAAATGGATTGAAGAGGGAAGGAAAACGCTGAGAAAAAGACAAAACTCCTGCGCCGAAATAATTTAATCCGAGTTTATCGATAAGCAAAGGCAGGATAGGAGCAAGAAAAGATCCATAAATATCATGCATCAAATGTGCAAAAGAAACAGAGAGCACATTTTTGTTATGGAATTCTTCCTGGTTTTTCACGCTCATAT
>JBNJFT010000122.1:0-6829 GCA_051747065.1 Bacteroidota bacterium
TTATTCGAAATAAATTTTGTACAATTTTTCAATTCGTTCTGAAAAACCAGACAAATTAATGTGCCGGCTTTCTCTTATATATTCCTTTTCTTCCAGGAATACAAGTATTGTTGGCACTGCAAATACAGAAAACTGACCGGCTACTTCCGGATGTTTAACTGTATCTACATAGAATAACGCAACTTTCGGATAATTGTTTGCAATGAGTTCGCGGACTTTAGGCTTTAAAACTTTACACACGTTGCATTGTTGATGTGAAAAGTAAACCAAAGAAAGGGGGTTGTTATGAAGAGCTTCCTCCAGAGAATCTAAAGAAGAAATACTGTTATAATCCATTATTTAAAAATTTCCGGAATTAAGCATAACTAAGGTGCAATCTTCAACTGCATCAATATCATTATCTTCGGCAATCTTTTTTAATTCAGGGTTTTCTGCGCCGGGATTAAAAATTATCCGATTTGGCTTTAATCCAAGAATATAATCGTAGTATTCCTTTTGATTTTCTGAATTGAGATACAGAGTTACCGTATCGAGGCCGTTAATTGGCGTCTTTTGAGTTAAAATATCAACTTCATCTATGACACCACTTTTTTTTCCCAGTGGAAAAACATCATAACCATGCCGCAGTAAGCTTTTGACACATATATGCGAAAATCTTCTTTTGTTTGGAGATGCGCCAAGTACCATTACTTTTTTCATAGTACACGATTTTTTATTTTGTTACAAAAATATAAGAAAATTGGAAATTAAGACAATAACACTTGTTATTCGGTTTTATGGATCAGAGCTACGGCATAAGCAGATATGCCTTCTTCTTTTCCTATGAATCCGAGATTTTCTGTAGTTGTTGCTTTAACTGAAACTGCCTCTGTTCTCAGAATATGAGCCAGGTTAGACCGGATGCTTTCAATAAAGGGAGAAATTTTAGGCTTTTGCAAACATATTGTGGAATCAATGTTATTGACCTTAAATTTTTTTTCATTTAATTTTTCAAGAACTTTACTAAGCAGGATTGTACTCGAAATGTCCTTGTACTGTGGATCATTATCCGGAAAATGTGTTCCGATATCTCCCAGATTAGCAGCTCCGAGTAAAGCATCGCAAATTGCATGAATCAGGACATCCCCATCAGAGTGGGCAAGGCATCCTTTGGGAGCAGGAATTTTTACTCCGCCAAGAAAAAGCTCCCTCTTTTCATCCAAACGATGTACATCGTAACCATGACCTATTCTGAAATTTGCTGAAGAAGGCATAAATATAAGGTTATTCAGATTTTCGTTGCTCTCTTAAAGCTTCAAAATCAAGAGCAATTGTAAAACGCATTGTATTAGCCAAAGGATTGTTTTGATAACGTGGTATCAGATATGCAAAATCAGCCCGGAATACATTCAGTTTCAAACCCAAACCTATTGTGAAATACTTCCGGTTCCCTTTAGTTTGATGTTCATGAAAATATCCTCCGCGAATAGCAAAGGCATCCTGATACCAATATTCTAAACCCGTAGAATATCTGATCTCATTTAACTCTTCTTCTAATCCTCCGGGTGCATCATAAAAAGACTGCATCATTCCTTGGGCTGGAGTTACTTCATCGTTCATGCCGGAAACAATTGAGTCTGTGTTGTCAGGGTCTCTTTCCGGTGGGGTTGGCACCAGCAATTTATTTAAATCCAGAGTTAACATTAAGGAATTGTATTCATCCAGTTTGAAATCAATGGAACCACCTAATTTTAAATTAGTGGGTATAAAATTTTCCCTTTCACTCGTATAAGAAATTTTTGAACCGATATTTCGAATATTCATTCCTAAACGCAAGTCGAATTCATTATCATTGATTTCTAGTCCTTCCTCTTGATAATACATTGACACGTCTGCTGCAACAGCATTTCCTGCGGAAGTTTCTAACCCCTCTGAAAACGTACCACCTGTAAGATCAGAGCGAATATACCGAAAGGCTATTCCACCCGAAAAGTTTTCGCCGAATTTCCGGGCATAAGCTGCATCTACAGAAAACTCATTGGGGCTATGCTGTCCCGCGTAATCGCCTATATCATTTTTAAATATTATTTCTCCGAGAGAAAAGTAGAGTAAAGAGGCACTAATTACTTGTTCTTTATCTAATCGGTAATGCCCGCTTAAGTATCCCAAATCGATATCACTTACCAGGTTTCTCAGCCAGGGCGTGTAAGATACAGAAACTCCCAGGTCATTCTCAATAAACGCATATTTTGAAGGGTTCCAATGTAGAGAATTATTATCCGCGCTGGTTGCCACACCTGCGTCCCCCATCGCTCCGGCCCTGGAATCCGGTGCAATGGTTAAAAAATTTGCTGAATAATTTTCTACGTTGCTTGTAAGTTCTGCACCCGTGGTTGTAGTCTCATCATCCTGCCCGTAACTGCAAAATCCTGTTAATATTAAAACAAACACCAATAAATAAGATCGCTTCATAAATTCTTTTTTAAAAGTTGACAAATATATAATTTTTTAATATTCCGTAATTAAGGTTTTCTTTTTTTACTTTAAAATCACCAGCTTTTCTGTTTTCTCAGCGGTTTCTCCATCTTCAGAACGAACTTTCAGCCGATAGATGTATACGCCTTTACCAATATTATCTCCAAAATCGTCATAACCATCCCATGGTATTGGGCCTACACGGAAACCCTGAGGTGTAACTTTTTCATGTATTGATTTTACTAATTTCCCGGTTACGGTAAAAATCTGAATTAAAATATCTAATTGCTCGTTAGGCCGGTTATGTTCGAAATAAAATTGAGTTGATTCAGTAAAAGGATTCGGATAATTCAAAACATGATCCAGTTTAAGATCATCGGACCCGGCAACTCTGAATTCAATTGATGAAGTAGATAGATTATTGTTTACGTCCCATGCTTCAAGCTTTAACGTGTGGCTTCCTTTCTCAAGAGAACTAAGCTGATATTCTACCTTTCCCTCTTTATAAGAATCCTCCTCAGCCTGATAGTAATCGTTTAATATGATTTTATTTGAAACATCACCATCAATAATAGCTGTCAGGTCATGGCCCAAGCCGCTGCCGGAAATATTAATTCCGCTTTTGTCATTCAGTTTTGCATAGAGAACAGGGTTCTCATTAGTAATGCCCCCTGAAACAAAATCTTTATCATTCATATACAAATCAATTTCGGGTCCCTGCTCATCATCCATGACATTATCAGAAGTGCCTCCAACGGTAAAAGATGTGTCGGCCCCTTGAGCAACAGCGTCATTACTGGCAAGATAATTTGCCTTTCCTGTTCCGTATTCAGAAATCATATCCCGGGGCACTACAAAGTTGCTTTCAAAATACCCGTTTTTCACAGTAACAGCTCCTTTAAATAAGGTGCTTTTATGGTGTTTATACTGAAATGGACTTCCCCCGTCATTTGCCTTCGTTGTAATTTTTTGTTCTTTTCCTTTAACTCTGATAAAGGCTTTCCCGGAATAATTGTCTTCTGTTGTTCCGGAATAATTTTCGACATGTCCTTTTATACTCACTTTGTCTAATGACTGAAGCGTATCGCCGGGCGAATTGTTTGTTAACAGAGAGTCTGTAATAAGCTTTTTCTCTCCTAAAGGCAGGGTTAATGCAGGATCACCGATTAAAGAGAAATTTCTTTTATTATCTTCCTCGCCTGCATTATTTTTTGTATATCGAACAATATCGCCTAATTTGTGAGGCCTTCCATTTTCGTTTTTTTCAAAAACAAAGTCATAAAACGCTTTGTTTAGATTATAGTTTAGGCTGGCATATACTAATCTTGTGGTAGAAAAGAGTGCAATGGCGCCTCCTTGCGAATTCAAAAAAACCTTTTCCCCTGCAGAAGTATAGTTCGCAGCATCCCACCTTGTGAATTCGCAGGTGGCAGTCATAAAGACAGGCATTTTAGGAAAATTGACCAGTGCATTGATGTCTTCCTCAGTGAAAATTTTTTCATTAGCCAGTTGATGCTCGCCTCCATGACCAGTATAATTAAAAAGTAAAAGGCCGTTATTGATTTTTTCTCTTATCTCCCTATTCACTTCAGGGTATGATTCTCCTGTAGATGAAGTCTCCTGTGGGTAGTTATCCAAATATATCTTACTAATGTCGAAGGAAGGATAATTATCGTCTACAAACCTGGTTAGCTTGTCAGCATCTCTCATGTGTAAATTGTTATCTTCATCATCTGCCACAAAACATAGCTTATTTGTCCAGAATCCTTTATCCAGAAATTCCATATAATAACGTATTTTCCTTACGGCGTTCTCTGCTTCTTGAGCATCCCCCACAGGTATCCGCCCTACTCCAATATCGATTAATCCATCAAGCCTTCCATCTGTATTATCCTGCTGATCTAATAACCCAAAAAAATCATCGGAAACAAAACTGTTGGAGTAATTCAAGGAAACCTTCGACTGATAAGTTATTAAGTTGTCATTTGTATGGCACTCTCTGTTGTCATAAGTCCCGTCTCCAAACAATAATAAGTACTGTAAAGAATCATTCTCTGTTGAACGTTCATACATCATTCTTACAAAATTCCTGATAGCTGAAGGATCAGGACAGCCGGAAGAAAATTCATTATAAATTTGGCGGTCGGTAACTACATGAATTTTCATGTTATCATGCTTTTCATGTAGTTCGGCAATTTCCCTTGAGTGATTAAGGTATTTGTCCTTTGTAACAATAACCATATCAGCATTAGTCAAACCATGTAAATTTTGATTTTCCACCGGTCCGATTTCTTTTGGGCTGTAAGCTCCGTCTTCAGTTATAGCAATGAATTCGCGCCATATTGTATCTTTAACCGCATTAAACTTGATTACATTCTTATTGCTCAAGGAATATTCAATCTTTTTTACATTGTTCGGATCAGTAACTTCCCATACAGCTTGTACATTCTCAGCCCCTTCAAGTTGTACCTCCACCTGTTCAGGATTTTCATTTTTCGGTATGCGGAAATGCATCTGCTTACCTTCCATTTTCAATTCGCGTTGAGCATTGACAGTGATATAATCGAGCCAACCCATGGAAGATGAGCTGCTTTTGTTATATTCCAGTGTTAGGTCTATAGGAGTATTATTTGACTGGAAGCTGTCCAGAACGGTAACTTTCTTAGCGTAATCTCCCGTAAAGTTGAAGCTGACAGGAGAAATTTCCTTTTTTTCAATGAGTTGATCTTTATTGGAGATTAATAAATTACTCACCAATGGAGATCGCCCAATAAATTCCGTTCTGAACTTAACTGTAGAACTGGCAGTCATATTGGGGAAGTCAAACGAAAAGGATTTTTGATTTTGCATATCAAATCGTTCTCCTACCCACAAACGGCCTGAAGTAAGAAGATTTTTTTCATTCTTTTCATGGTGTGTAAAGTCAACAAAATCTGTTATAACCTGATCAGCGTTACCCGGGGGTTGTGTCTGCTTATTAATAATTTTAGGAGCTCCTTTGCTATCGGTAATAAAAAAATAGTTATGGTCCGTATAAGGATGATTTTCTCTGTAGAAAAAATCTGTCTTTTCATCATAACTCCATTGATGTGGACTTTTAGCATAAAAAAGGATGTAGTCTCCTTTATTAAACTCATTGTCATCTCCTAATTTGTATTGAATTGCATTTTTTTCTATGTCTTTATCTTCAAAATTTTTATTGTTTATAGGAAGAACACCTTCCGAGTTTCCGTAGATATTAATATTTGAAAGATTTTCGAACCCCATTTTTTCCAATTGAGAATAAGTCAGTTTATAGATACCGCTTTCTTTTACGCGGATTTTCATCCATTTGCCCGAACCCAATACCGATTCTTCAGGTATAGCTTTATCAGATTGTGCTTTATGAGATTTTGAAGTTTTTGTGTTATATCTTATGGTAAATTCTTCAAGCTTTTCGAAACGTCCGCTATTTGGATTCTTTCTGACCGGCACAAATTTAACAGATAATTTAGGTTGCCTGCCGGAAAAATAGACATCAGAAGAAACCCGGATTTCTTGTTCTATATATTTTTTTGCTTCGTTAGTAAGAACATCAGAGTGGTTTAATGGAGTAAACTTTAAATCCTCTAAAGTGACTTCAACTTCAGCACCGTTTTGTAAAGAAAACAATTCAGAGAAAAAAGGCAAAACCGTTTTTTGATCGGGATAATGTGCTCCTTTGAAAAAAAGATACCGGCCCGAGCTCATTAATTTGTTTTGCTTATATGCTTGAAAATTTCGTGGTTCTTCCCATTCAACCTTTCTTTGTATCGCATCAGATTGTGAAAACAAACTACTGCTTATAAGAATAAACAATCCAAAAATAGCCCAATGCCTTATCATTCATATGCCAATTTAAAGAAAAATAAAAATAATCAATGTTAGATTACGTTTAAAGTATATATTAACGCCAAATCTATTATTATATTTTAAACAAAAATTATATATTTCCGTTTTTAAAGCATTTTTACACTAAATGAGACATCTAACTCTTTTAATTCTTTTAACAAGCTCTATTTCTACTATTGCGCAGGATGTCCAATTCTCTCAAGTAAACCAATCGAAACTTTTTTTAAATCCGGCTTTTGCCGGAAGTGACCAAAATTCAAATCTTTTGCTTAACCATAAGAATTATTTACCGGAAAAATTTGGCAACTACTTAATTTCTCAGGCTTCTTATAATCAGAAGGTTGATCTGTTAAGCGGAGGCATTGGAGCTCAAATCGTTAATGACAGACAAGGCTCTGGTGCTTTCAATAGAATTTTTGGAAGTGTCATGTATTCTTATCATTTTCAAGTGCAAAACAATATATTTCTGTATGCAGGCTTGGAGGGCAAATTAGGTTATCTTTCC
>JBNJFT010000123.1:0-6805 GCA_051747065.1 Bacteroidota bacterium
CATCCAGAATAAGATAGGTTACTTCATTGGTGGCATCATGCCCACGTTCATCGACACCGCCAACATTAATAAGCGCGAAATCGGTGTAGGTATTGCTTTCTTGAGCAGTAATTCCAACTTTTGGCGGGGAGGGGTGGTTGTTGAATTTTATCCAGAATGACTGTAGCAATTCTTTGGCCTTTTCAGGTGTTAACGTTCCTTCTTGAGTTTCCTTTTGGTAAAAAGGATACAGGTGCTGGTCTAATCGGCCGGGATTAAAAGAGTCCCATGGATTTAGTTCTGTGATTACACCAAGATGAATGAACCAATAATGCTGCAGAGCTTCGTGAAATGTTTGAGGCGCATATGCAGGAACTCTTTTGCAAATTTGAGCCATGTGCATTAGCTCTTCTTTACGCTGCTCATCTTGAGTTTTCCCGGCAAGTTGTTCGAGTTTTTCACTGTGCCTTTCTGCAAATCGAATCATAGCCCGTGCAGTGATTTCCATTGCCTCAAGTTCTTCACGTTTTTGCTGAGCACTTGTATCATTTATATAATCGAGGGTTTTCAGTGTTTTGTGTATATCCTCGATCAGCTCAAGCATACCTTTTTGAAAAACTTTTTTCCCTGCAACAGTATGCCCCGGCGCTCTTTGTTCCTGAAATTCCGTGAATACACCGGCTTCGTACGCATCAATCCATTCGCCTGGTAGATTTTTGAAGATTTTTTCTCTTTGAGTTTTCCCTTTCCAGAATGGAATGATTGTCTTTTCATAGGCTTGACGAGTTTGCTCATCCACTTTGAAGGAGACTTTTGGCCGACTGTCAAGTACATCAAGATCCTCAGGCATGTGAAGATTGATCTCCGGATAGGTAGGGGTGGCTTTGGGTTCGGGCCCTCTTTCCCCGGCAATAAGTTCCTGGTTATTGATACAAACCTGTTTGTTGGCCAGAATGTATTCAAAAGCAGAAGCTCTCTGGATAGGTGCTGATGCTTCTTTAGCCTTGCCGCTTTTATAAAATTCAGTAACAAGCAGTGCACGTTCAGCTGAAATACGGTTGACAGCATTTAAGCTTTGATCTCTGAGTTTTTTTATTCGTTCGTTCATAATAAAAAATATTATTCCTCGATTTTTACCTGGTAACCAAGTGACTGAAATTCTTTTTTTATGTGTTGTACTTCGCCTTGTTTAAGTTTCTTATCCTTCATTTTATATTCTTTGTTATATCGCTGGTATTTCCCTTTGGATATATCGTGGTAAGATAAGATATCAATGTGTTTTACATTTTTTAATCCGGATAAATAGTTTTTTACTTCATCAAGATTTTTTTGAGTATCAGTTATGTCAGGTATTACCGGAAATCGCAACCGGATTTCTTTACCTGATTCGCTTAATAACTCAAGGTTTTCGAGAATGCTCTTATTGGATACACCTGTATATTTTTTATGCAATTCATCGTCTATTATTTTTAGATCATAGAGAAAAAGGTCAATAAAGGGCATAACACTCAAGAGTATCTTCTGTTCTGTATACCCTGATGTGTCAAGAGCTGTATGTATTTTTGCTTCTTTGCATTTTTTTGCTGTTGCTTTCAGAAAATCAGGCTGCATTAGTGGTTCTCCTCCTGAGAATGTTACTCCGCCTCCCGATTCATCAAAGAATATGGTATCTTCTTCGATGATTTTCATTAATTCGTCTTCGTGTAGATAATATCCGATTTCTTCTTCTTTTTGAAAAGTATGCCCATCAAGTACTTTATCCCGAATATGTTTTTCCGGTTTGGCTAATTGGCTTTCCGGGTTGTGACACCACCAGCATGAGAGTGGACATCCTTTAAAAAATACGGTTTGCCTGATGCCGGGCCCGTCGTGCACAGCATAATGCTTGATATCAAAAATCAAACCTTCCATTATTTATTGTATGTTCTGTTTAAAAGGTCAATGTATGATTTCATATAAATAGGCAGATCAATAGGTTTTCTGCTTGAGACGAGATTGCCGTCAACAACTACCGGCTCGTCGCTCCATATTGCTCCGGCATTTTTCATATCATCCATTATTCCCTTTGTGCTTGTTACGCGTCTTCCTTTTAGGATATCTGCGGATATCAACACCCATCCGGCATGACAGATTTCGCCTATTGGTTTTTCTTGTTCATTCATAGCCTTTGTAAAATCTATAATTTCCTTGTATCTGCGTAGTTTGTCAGGAGCCCAGCCGCCGGGAACCACCAGGCCGTGATATACTTCCGGGTCCATTTCAGAAAAACCAATATCAGCTTCTGCAGGGACGCCATTTTTACCATAGTACGTTTTTCCGGCTTGTTCGCCTGCGATATGAACTGTAATTCCTTCTTCACGCAGCCGCAAAACCGGATACCACAATTCAAGATCTTCAAAATCTTTATGGACTAAATTGATGATCTTGATTTTTTTTAAACTCATTTTTACCTCCTTTTTTTAAAACAACTATTTAGAAACGGATATGTTTAATAAGATAGAAAAAAATATGCCTGACAAATTTACATATATTTTGGCGAATGGATTTTTTGGCATAAAATATGCAAATATGCAGATATGTTGGATTGAAATAATTTTTAAAATATGGAAATGATTGAAATACAGGGGTATGATGATTTTCAAGGTCATCTTTCAAAACATGGTCAACTTTATCTGTTGTTTTATAAGTCTGGTAGTGAAAAGAGTGACTGTGCCTATGAGAACATAAAGACTGTGACGAGTAAAATCAAAGAGTCCGGGGCTGTTTTAACTGCAGATGTTAATCGTGTCAGGGATATACATTCAAATTATGGCATTCAAACCGCCCCGGCATTGCTTGAATTTGAAAAAGGCGCTCTCAAACAGACTGTTAAAGGATGTCAGTCAATAGATTATTTGACTTCATTTTTTCAACATTCTGTTTATTCAGGAGAAAAAAGAGAAAAATCCAGACAAAAGAGAGTGATTGTCTATAGCACGCCAACTTGTCCGCACTGCAATACTTTGAAGGATTATCTGAAACGGAACCAAATTCCTTTTCGGGACATCGATGTATCCAAAGATCAAAAAATGGCACAGGAATTGGTAAAGAAGAGCGGACAACAAGGAGTGCCACAAACTGAAATCAACGGTAAGATTGTTGTGGGCTTCAATCGTTCAAAAATAAATGAGATGTTAGGAATTCAAGCATAACAATACAAATGTCAAATTAAATAAAATGTTTAAAATGAAAGAATTACAACCATTAAACGAACATGTCCTTCTGGACCTTAATGAGGAAGAAGGAGAACAAAAAACAGCAAGCGGAATTATTATTCCTGATTCGGCTAAAGAAAAGAAAAAGATGGCGAAAGTGATTGCTACAAGTGAAATTGAAAACTCCGCGATTGAGGTAGGCGACTATGTGCTTTATAAAGAATTTTCAGGGACAGAAGCTGAATTAGACGGGAAAAAGTATTTGATCATTCCTTATGCAGATATTTTGGCCAAGGTTGTGGAAACCGATAAGATTTAAATTTTTCCAGCTAAGAGGTTTTTGACCTATTCCATAAAAAGAAGCATCCCTGAAATATGTATAAGGGATGCTTCTTTTTTTTTTGAAAACTTGTTTTATTTAGGCAAAAAAAAGTAGATAGTAGTTAGTAGCTAGTAGCAAATTAGGCAGCAGTCCCGGCTATATTTCTATAAGAATTCCTGCCGGCCGGCAGGCGGGCAGAACCCAGAACTCAGAATGCGAAAAAGCTTGTTCTGTATTCTGTATTCTGTATTCTGTATTCTTTTATTGATCTACTTCTGAATTATCCTATTCAGTCTTTTCTACATGTATTCTTTTGACTCCGCTATAATCGATATTTTTCTTTTCTTTAATAAAGTCGATTATGTTTTTAGCTGTTGTGACGTATAATGATTCTCCTTTGTCTTCATGGTCGAACGTATAGGTTTCGGTGATATAACTGTTTAAACCTATTTCATAGGTCGAATCTGCATGAAGTTTTTCGCCATCCTCATTTCTGATTGTAATGCGTTTTAGTTCGTTTTCATTATTCAAATGTATAGTATAGCTTCCTCCGCCAATTTGCAGGTTGGGTTCATTTCCTCTTTGGTAGCCACTTCTTAGCAGTGATTTTATTTCATCCGGTTTCATTTCAATTTTTACCAGGTCATTTCCAAACGGATCAAGTTGATATATGGTTTTAGCTTTTATTTCGCCTTCTGGAATTTCTCCAATTCGGATTCCTCCATTATTCTGGAAAGCAAAATCAAGGTTCTGAATTTCAATTTGCGCATCTGTGAAAAGCGCCCCAAGTTCTTCTTTTCCACGAATAGGGTTTTTAGCTACACCTATAACTTCGTTTAATGCTTCATTGTTGTTGTATTTCTTTATGATTGAAGCAATTTTTTTGTTTTCTTTTTCATAATTCTTTAAATCAATTGCTTCTGTGTGAATATCTGTTAACTCATCATTATTGAAGGAAAGTACTGTTTTGCCAACATAATTGATGTCATCTCCAACCTGGGCGATAAAGGTGTTGTTCACTTTTTCCGCTGAATCGAGGAATGTGTGGGAATGACCGCCTATGATAAGGTCAAATTCAGGGTATTCTTTTGCTAAACGTTTGTCTGCTCTGTAGCCTAGATGAGTAAGGCCAATGAATGCATCATGCTCTTTTGCCAGTTTGGTGAATTGACTTGCCGATTCAACCGGCTCTTGAAATTCAAGGTTTTTAAGTTTGGATGGATGAGTTGACGGCAATCCATCGTTCCATGTTTCAATAAAGCTTACGAATAGCAATTTTTTCCCGTTTGCTTCGAGTACCGCATAGGGTTTTGGTTGTGGTAAATTGGTTTTTTGAGTATTGATATTAGCAGAGATAAATTGAAAATCGGCTTGTTTCATTCGTTTTGCAAGAACTTCCTGCCCGTAATCAAATTCATGGTTTCCAATTGCTGTTAAGTCGTATCCAAGTCGGTTCATCAGATCGACCATCGGGTAACCTTTTTTTTCGTAAACATCTACAACCGGATTGCCACTAAACATATCTCCGGCACTGACAAGAAATACGTGGTCATATTGGTCTTTTACTTCTTGCTTATAGGCTGCGAGTTTTGCCATATTGTCGATTTTCGCATGCATATCGTTTGTATGAAGTATAGCTATCTTTAGATTCGATTGATCTTTGCTTTGATTTGAACATGCGGAAAAAACTACTGCAAGCAAAAGAACCAGTGCGGAATTAATTATTATTTTTTTCATTCAGATATTGTTTTTATGATTATTTTATTTGAAGGATAAAAATAACATATTTTTTCCGGGGGAAGTAATATTTTGTTCCATATTGTATAAAGTGACAATTTTAAGATTTATGTGCCTGGTGTTTAAAAACAATATAAAAATTATAAACCCAGTCTATAGGTAAATTTTACTAAAAATACATTATGGGGAAATTATTTATTCAAATTATTGAATATCAATTTTATAGCACTGTTTTAAATTCCTTCACCATTGGCAAAATTCATTGTCTGGGCTTTTTGTTGTATGATTGTGGAATTTTCGGGAATACTTCGGGTTAACCAAACATTTCCTCCAATAACGGAATTGGCTCCAATGGTCACTCTTCCGAGAATTGTGGTTTCTGCATAAATTACCACATTATTCTTTACAATCGGGTGTCGTTCAATTCCTTTTATAGGATTACCTTCTTCATCAGCCGGAAAACTTTTAGCCCCAAGTGTTACACCCTGGTATATTTTCACCCCATTTCCTATAATACAGGTGGCACCAATTACAACACCGGTACCATGGTCAATCACAAAACTTTCACCAATTTCTGCTTTAGGATGAAGGTCAATTCCGGTTTCTGAATGTGCCATTTCAGTTATGATACGGGGGAGTAGGGGAATACCCAGTTTCCATAGCTCATGTGCAATTCTGTAGTTTGTGATTGCTTTGATTCCGGGATAGCAGAAAATAATTTCAGCCTGGCTTTTTGATGCCGGATCTCCGTTATAGGTTGCTGCCACATCTTTGCCTAATTTTTTGCGCAGGTCCGGTAATGTTTCAATAAACCTGGCAGTAATGCCCGGAGCTTTGTCCTTGCATTTTTCACAATCTTCATAAGGCTTGTTGGGGCAAGCAAAACATATTCCTCTTCTTATTTGTTCAGTTAGATGCTCATATATCCAATCAATATTGTATCCGATATGGTATTCCACCGATTGTGTGTTTATTTTGGATTCTCCATAGAACCCCGGGAATAGAACAGCTCTTATTTTTTCAATGATTTCTTTAAGCACTGATGCCGAGGGCATAGGTTTTCCATGTCCGGGCATATAAATCATTTTGTGGAGTTTCGGATCGGATAACCGTTCAATGGTTTTTTCTAATGAATACGCGTTTTTATTTTGCATAGCTATTCTGCTTCAGGATTGAACAATGGGGTACTCAGGTAACGTTCACCAGTGTCACACACTACAGCAACAATGTTTTTGTCTTTATTTTCTTCTCTTTTACCTATTTCTATTGCTGCATGTAAAATAGCACCGGAGGATATACCGCTAAAAATACCTTCTTTGCCTGCCATATCCCTTGCCATTTGTAAAGCTGTTTCGTTTTCAACCGTGAAGATTTCATCTATGACTTTTTGATTTAAAATATCCGGAATGAAACCGGCTCCGATACCCTGAATTTTATGTTTGCCAGATTCTCCACCGGAAAGAACAGGGGAGTCAGCAGGCTCAACGGCGACAATCTGTACATTTTTGTTTTTTTCTTTCAGAATTTCACCAACACCTGAAATTGTTCCTCCTGTGCCTACTCCTGCCACAAA
>JBNJFT010000124.1:0-6798 GCA_051747065.1 Bacteroidota bacterium
TTGGCTGATAAATTCAATGTTACCAATGAGATCGCTTCACTTCGTTCGCGATGACACTTCAGCTTTGGGTGGGCAGGTTAGGTTTAGCAGGGCGGGCGTATTGCCGCCCGCTCTGCTAAACCTAACCTGTTTTATTGTCTGGTTGTTAGTTCGTTATGAGGGCTTGCCCAAAGCAATTCAATGTTTTATTAATTTGCATTTAGAGGTGAATAGATAGATACAGTGCACCAATGCAATAAAAGCAGGAACTCTAATTTTAAAAATGCTGCCAGGAAGTTTGTGTGCCGACAGATTTAGACCCGACAACGTCCGAAGGTTTTGTCATCCTCTATTTTGCAAAATATCATCCTGTGATAATGAATTTCCAATGGAGTTAGCGATTTCTGTGTCTCTGCTATAAATATTATATGCCTCTGGTATCCTGAATACCCTGCAGGATAAACAGGCGAAGTTTTTTAACGAGAGGCTCACGGGGATATCAAGATTTCCTTTGCTTACCGTCTTTTCGTACTCCCGAACAAAATGCTATCTTAGACGAAAGAATATCAGTTAGATAGTAAATAAAATAACCCTGTATGCGGATCACTGACCCAATAGGCGTGGACCAAGGGATTTCAGTCTCATGGACTCAAAAATATAAATAGCAGAGCATGGAAAAACATGAAATGTTTCTTAACCCTCAAAACATTTTCTATTTTTTGTAAGTATGTAATATTGAGACAGGGAAAAGTTTTGAATTTGTATTTTTTTTGAAACGGTAAAATACTATCTGGAAAAACTTGATACGAAAGGCCAAATCACAAAGTGTGGAAATAACACTCCTGCCTGTGAAAAGCAGGAGTGTTATTTTAATAAAGTTGTTTGGCCGGCGATAATGAACCAGTGCGAAAACCTTACCACCCTTGTGGCGGGATAGGTAGAGCCTATAAAAAGTGCGACACATGGAAAGTAAAAGCAAAGATAACTACTTAAAAAAAGAACTCTATGAGTTAATCAAAACTGATGAAAGGATCTTTGATTTTATTCAGGATAGTTCATTGGATGGTTTATGGTATTGGGATATAGAAAATCCTGAAAATGAATGGATGAATGCTAAGTTTTGGACGGTGTTGGGGTATGATCCCGAGGAAATGCCGCATAAATCAGGTGCCTGGCAAGGTATTATTAATCAGGATGATTTGAAAATTGCAATGAAAAACTTCACAAAACATTGCGAAAATCCAAACCATGCTTATGACCAAGTTGTGCGATATACACATAAAAACGGCTCAACAATATGGATACGTTGCCGTGGTTTAGCCATACGGGATAAAGATGGAAAACCTTTGCGAATGTTGGGTGCGCATCACGATATAACGGAACTAAAAGATGCCGAAAATGAATTGAATAGATTTTTTGACCTTGTGCCGGATATGATTGCTATTGCCTCTGTTGACGGGTATTTTAAGCGACTAAATCGCGCTTGGGAAAAAGTTTTAGGATTTTCAATTCAAGAATTGCAATCAAAACCATTTAAGGAATTCATTCATCATGATGATATTGAACCTACATTTAAGGAAATTGAAAAGCAATTAAATAAAAAAAGTACGGTAAATTTCACAAATCGCTACCGATGCAAAAATGGAGACTATAAATGGCTAGATTGGGTAGCAATACCTTCGCCAGATGGAAAATATTTATATGCTGCGTCACGTGATATAACGGACCAAAAACAAATAGAAACCGAGTTAGTTGAAGCTAAAGAAAGAGCAGAAGCGAGTGAAAGAAAATTACAAGCCATCAATAAAGAGCTCGAGATTTTTAAAGCTATTTCAGATAATGCTGTTTTTGGAAAAGCAATTGCTGATTTGAAAGGAAATATTATCTATATCAATAAATTCTTTGCTACTATACATGGTTACACGCCCGAAGAGTTAACAGGTAAAAATATTTCTCTTTTTTACAGTCAAAAACAAATGGAAAAAGTTGGACGACTTAATGAAAATATGATAAAATACGGAAACTTTCCACCCACTGAAGTCTGGCATAAAAATAGTAAAGGAACCGAGTTTCCTATGTTAATGAGTGGCACTTTAATAAAAGACGCGACAGGCAATCCATTATATCTTGCCGTTTCTGCAACTGACATCACCAAGCAAAAACAAGCGGAACTACAACTTCAAAAAGCAAAAGATGACTTGCAGACCATATCCGACAACATGCTTGATTTGGTTTCTGTAACCGATATGAACGGAAATTATAAATTCGCAGGTTCTTCCCATACCGTATTAGGCTATGAAATTGAATATTTTAGCGGAAGAAATGTAATGGATTTTGTTCATCCTGATGATTTGCCTGAAGTACAAGCTAAATTTGTAGATTTTATAACCAACAAAGAGTCAAGTGCAACTGCTGTATATAGAAATCGATGTGCCGACGGCTCCTATTTATGGTTTGAAACAATTGGAACGTTAATATCCGATAATGAGGGGAATCCCAAAGAAATACTCTTTAATACACGAAACATCACCGAGCGTAAGCAAGCGGAGGAAGCATTGCATAAGAGTGAAGTAATGAAAAACACGATGGTTTCAAATATTGGCGATGTGATTGTCATTATCGACAAAAATGGAACAAATCAATACAAAAGCCCGAATGTGGCCAAATTGTTCGGCTGGAAGCCAGAAGAACTTATCGGAAAAAGTATTTGGGATATGATTTACCCTGACGATTTGGAAGCAGGACACAAATTTATTAACGCAATCGCAGCAGAACCCAACGCTACCGGAACAACCGAAGTGCGATACAAACGCAAAGAGGGAGATTATGTATGGATTGAAATAACTGCGACAAATCTTTTTCACAACAAGGATATACAAGGAATTTTGGGGAATTATCATGATATTTCGGAGCGAAAAAGAGCTGAGCAAGAACTCCAGGAAAGCGAGGAAATGCTTCGTAACTCGCAATCTTTGGCTCATATATCATCCTATTCAACCGATTTGAACATAAATGAACTTTGGAAAAGCACATGGAAATGCTCTCCGGAATTTTATAAAATATTCGGTATAGATGAAACATATCCCCACACTTTAGAGGGTTGGACGGGGTTTATTCATCCCGACTTTCGTGCGGAAATGTCTGCTTATCATCAATATGTCGTAAATAAAGGAATACCATTTAATAAGCAATATAAAATAATTCGTATAAACGACGGCGCAGAACGTTGGGTGCAAGGTACAGGAAAACTTGTGTTCGATGAAATGGGGAAGCCGGTCAGGATGCATGGGGCTATACAGGATATTACCGAGCATAAGCAAGCAGAAGAAGCCTTGCAAAAGAGCGAGGATCTGTTGAATGCAAGTCAGCGCCTGAGCTTAGTTGGAGGTTGGGCATGGGACGTTGAAACACACACCATGTATTGGACGGAAGAAGCATATCGAATTCATGGTTTTAGGCCGGGGGAAATAGATCCTGGCTCTAAAGAACACATTAGAAAAAGTATGGCATGCTATGATCCAGAAGATCGTCCGGTAGTCCAGGCTGCCTTTCAACGTTGCTTGGAGGAGGGGCAACCGTATGATTTGGAGTTGCCTTTCACCACCGTCAAGGGAGGGCGGCTTTGGGTTCGTACTACGGCTCGCCCTATCCGTGATAGAGGAAAGGTCATAAGGGTTATTGGCAACATCATGGACATAACCGAGCGTAAGCAAGCGGAAAAGAAAATACTTGCAGCCAAAGAGAAAGCAGAGGAAAGCGACCGCCTCAAATCCGCTTTCCTTGCCAATATGAGTCATGAAATCCGTACCCCAATGAATGGCATTCTTGGGTTTGCTGGCTTACTAAGAAAACCGGATCTTAAAAGCGAGAATCAGCAGAAATACATTGGAATTATCGAGAAAAGCGGGATGCGCATGTTGAATATCATCAACGACATTGTTGATATTTCTAAAATAGAAGCAGGACTAATGGAACTCGATATGAAGAAGACAAATGTTAATGAGCAAGTTGAGTATACTTATGCTTTCTTTAGGCCCGAAGCAGAAACAAAAGGGATAACACTCTCTTTTACAAACTCATTGACGGCAAAAGAAGCAACGATCAAAACCGACGAAGAAAAACTATATGCCATTCTTTCCAACCTGCTAAAAAACGCCATAAAATACACCGAAAAAGGCTCGATCGAATTGGGGTATCAGCTTAAAACGTACACGAAGCCCGGTGAGCTGGAGTTCTATGTAAAAGACACCGGAATCGGCATTCCGAAAGATCGCCAGGAAGCGATATTTGAGCGTTTTATACAGGCTGATATTGCCGATACCAAAGTATTTGAGGGTTCAGGCTTAGGCTTGGCGATTACAAAATCGTATGTCGAAATGTTAGGAGGTGCCATTTGGGTGGAAAGCCAGGAGGGGAAAGGCTCCACATTTTATTTTACCTTGCCGTATAATGTCGAATCGGAGATGCATCCCAATAACAGACAATTTGCGCCTTCAGAGAAAAATAAGGCTGTTCGAAAGCTAAAAATTTTGATTGCTGAAGATGATAAAGTATCCGAAATGTTGCTTGATGAAACTGTAGAAATGTATGGGAAAGAAATTCTAAAAGCCAGAACAGGAGCTGAAACCGTTGAAGTTTGCCACGCCAATCCGGACATAGACCTGATATTGATGGATATTCAGATGCCCGACATGGATGGATACGAAGCCACACAGCGAATCCGGGAATTTAACAAAGAGGTTATCATCCTTGCACAAACAGCTTATGGTCTGACGGGAGACAGGGAAAAATCAATAGAATCGGGGTGTAACGACTATTTAGCAAAACCTATTGGCGAAAACGATTTACGGGCAATGATACAAAAGTATTTCGGAAAATGAGTGAAAAAATTGCCGGCTGCTAAACAAATGATAATTCAGCACATAGGTATAATGTAAGGTATGAGATTGACATGACTATTACTTTTACTGAAAATGCATGGGATGACTATTTGTGTTGGCAAAATGTGGACAAAAAATCGTCAATAAGATCAACAAGCTATTCAAAGAAATCCAGCGGACACCTTTTGAAGGAGCGGGACGAACCGAAAAACTCAAGTACGATCTTGTCGGATATGGATCCCGGCGAATTGATCAAGAGCACCGATTGGTGTATCAAGTTACCCATAGTTAGTTGCTGATTTATGTTTGTCGATTTCATTACGATTAAAGCAATCCGCATTGCTAAGTAAGCCTGCACCTATTACGCATTTCAAAAGCAAAAATACCCCAAACCGGAGAATTCTGCCTGAGCGTTGTAATTATCCCACGCCCACACCCAATTGCTAACAAAAATTAGTAACTTAGAAGAGTGATTGTGGAGAGAAGGGTTAAAATTGACTGATGCTAAATAAATGAATTCTATTTTAGTAAAATCGCATCGCTTTAAAACGCCATCGATCTTGGCATGTCATATAACCGCGTTAAAAAACTGGTTGAAAGTTTGCATCCGTATCAAATTTGATACTATATTTGTAAGTAATAAGACTCACCACGCTTCCCACTTGAACAGCGCACCCGGGTGGGTTTTCGATTTTTATAGGGAGGGTGTTTTATGAAGTATTCTAAACCTCCTGTTTCTATAGCAAACCAAATTACAAAGCTTAAAGAACGTGGTTTAAGAATTTACGATGAGCATAAAGCAGCTCATTATCTTTCCAATATCAGCTATTATAGGTTACGGGCATATACCTATCCGTTTCAGGATAATTCCGATCCCAACCATCCATTCGTAAAAGAAATTAATTTCGAAGACATCATCGAGTTATATGTTTTCGATCGCCGTTTGCGTTTACTGGTTTTTAATGCTATTGAGAAAATTGAAATTGCCCTGCGTACCAAGATCATTAATGAATTCTCATTGCAACATGGAAGTCATTGGCACGAGAACGCCAATATGTACCGTAACAATTATTTTTTTAATAAAAACATCAATGCTTTGTATGAAGAGGTGGACCGTTCTGCTGAAACCTTTATCGAACATTATAAAAATACTTATTCTTCACCTGAATATCCTCCCGCATGGATGAGTCTGGAGGTTATTTCAATGGGATTGCTCAGTAAAATATATAGCAACCTCAAAAAGAGCAATGCAAAGAAAAAAGTAGCCAAAGAATTTGGCTTGTCTAATCCGCTGATACTTGAAAGTTGGATGCACGCTTTTGCTGGGTTAAGGAATATTTGTGCACATCATAGCCGCTTATGGAATCGTCGTTTTACCATTGCTGCTAAGATTCCGTACAATACGGTTAATGCATTTATTCAAAATACAGATATTTATGATAATAAGTTGTATGCCCAACTTTGTTGCATAAATTATATCGCACGGATAATTAGTCCCGACAGTAGTTTTGTTAGGGACTTACAACAATTGTTAAGCACCAGCTCCATAGTTGATTGTAAGGAAATGGGCTTCCCAAATGATTGGAAATATGAACCTATATGGAATTAATTGAGCCGAAGGCGTGATTATAGGTTGCCAATATATCGGAAGACAGAAACATAGAATGCATCTCGCAGGAATGGCCAGAACATACCCATAAGCAATACCCACAAAACTTTTGCTAAAATTCAGAGCCTCACATTCATCAGAAGATAAATTCTGCGTTTATCTATAGTCGGAATTTTTCCTAAGGTGCACATGAATATGGTTGCCTTTGGAAAAATTAAGTGCTAATCGCTTAGATCGCTTCACTTCGTTCGCGATGACCTTCCAGCTTTAGGAGAACAGTGGAGGTATAGCAGCGCAGACGGCAAATACGCCCGCCCTGCTATACCGCCA
>JBNJFT010000125.1:0-6780 GCA_051747065.1 Bacteroidota bacterium
AAATAGCTATCTTAAGATTTTTAAATACATCATTTGTGTTAAATTTATGTTAAGTTACTAACAATTTCATTTTACTTGAATTATTCACAAATTTGACGCATGAATAATTCAGTATAGAAAAATTTTTCCGTACTCTGAAAATATTAAATGATTTTACTATATTTGAATGAGAATTTTAAATTATACATTAGCAGGCTTGTCTAATATGGAATACTCAGAAAATATTATCAACTATAAAGGACTGATAGATAGAAATATAGTTGATAATATTCTACACGAATTAAAGACCAAATTAAAAATTCTTGATCTTGCGGTTCTGACGAGGAAACGGATTTATTCATCGGCAGTGGAATGTTTGGATAATATTTACCGGCATTCGGAATTAAATAACAATCAGGCGAAAATTTCAGTAGAACATCCACCTTATTTTAGTGTTGAGAAAACTCAGGAAGGCTTTACTATTGAATCAGGCAACCTGGTGAGTAATCAGGAAATGAAAAAGTTAAAGAAGAAACTGGATGAATTGAATGAACTGGGAGCCACAGGGGTGAATAATCTTTATAAAGAGACAATTATGAAAAGTGCAGGGTTAACAGATAAAGGTGGAGCAGGACTGGGCTTGATTGTTGTCGCTAAGACAACTCCCCGGAAATTGTATTATGACTTTCAGCCTGTAAATAAAAATTTCTCATATTTTACTTTAAAAGTTAACATACTTTAAAAGCAACAATAGATTATGGAAGAATTAAAAATAGAAGCTACAGAAAAATCCCCAAGAGTATTATTTGATCCAAATAATCAGAAATTTGAACTTGAAGGAAATTCAAGGCCTGAAGACGTTAGGGATTTCTATTTTCCCATTATTGAGAAATTAAAAAAATATTTTGAAAATATTTTGGAAAAAGGGAATTTTGAATATTATCAGGATAATCCGGTAAAATTTGTTTTTAAACTTGAATATTTTAATTCATCATCTGCTAAGTTTATATCTGATATAGTTGTTCTTATAGGGAATTATTCAAAAAAGGGGATAAATGTGAAAATATACTGGTATTTTGATGAGGGGGATGAAGATATGATGGAAGTAGGAGAGGATTTTTCAGAAATGATAGATATCCCTTTTCAACTGATTATGGTTAGTCAGTAAGATATTTATATAGGCAGATTAAAAAGGTGAAGTTAATCTTAAAAAGGCAGATTCAGAAGTAGGAGTTAATCTATTTAGGCATTTTCAGGAGCAGTGGCAAATAGCTACAAAGAATACCTGCCGGCCGGCAGGCGGGTAGAATGAAGAATGCAGAATACGATACAGCTAACTATCAATGAAATAAAAAAAATGCATCTGATATTTTAAGGTGTTAATTATAAAGAATGAGCGTTTTAATATTTACTTCTACTCCTGAAATTGCCTATATAATGTCTGATGATTTAATAAATTCAGCACCAGCTTCTTTCATTTCTTTCAGCGTTTTTTCAACTGAACCATCAATATCAATTCCTCTTATAGCATCTTCAATAACATATACCTTAAAACCTTCTTTGCAACCATCAACAACAGACCATTTTACACAGAAGTCCGTAGCCAGGCCGCTAACATATAATGTGTCAATATTTCTGTCTCTCAGATAACCTGCTAGACCGGTTTTTGTTTTGTGATCGTTCTCGTAAAAGGCTGAATAAGAATCTATATGCGTTCTAAAACCTTTCCTTACGATCATTTGTGTAGGTTGTGTATTTAAATCAGGATGGAATTCAGAACCTTTTTTATTCTGCACACAATGGTCGGGCCACAGAACCTGTTCTCCATAGTCAAGCTCAATGGTTTCAAATGGTTTTTTACCCTCATAAGATGAGGCAAAAGAATAGTGGCCTATTGGATGCCAATCTTGTGTTTGAATTATATTGTCGAATTTTTTTGTTAATTTATTTATAACAGGTACGACTTCGTCACCCTTTGGAACCTCCAATGCTCCGCCCGGACAAAAATCATTTTGAACATCGACTATTAATAAAGCTCTCATAGTCCCTCCTTGTCTTTGTTATTACTTCTTAAATTATAAACGAGAGTGTTACGGTAATTATTGAGTTTTTCTGACAAACCTACTTTGTATATGTGCGGTTTTTCAAACCTCCTGTGTTCAATGGGTAAGTTCTTAAGCCTTTTCCTTCTATAATTGCTTATTTGTTGAATATCATCCGATTTATTAATGATTTCGCCGTCTTTTACATGAGTAGTGAAAAGATTTTCTTTTTCCATATCTTTTAAACTGCATTTTACACCTTTTTTATAGGGATGATGCATAATTTTTGTTTCATTATCCTGAAAGAATTGGATGCAATCGGCGTAGAAAAAACCTTCCTTGTCGTAATAACGGCTAACTTCTTTTTTGCCGGGAATCGATATTTTTTCGAACGTATCTGATAGCTTTATTGTTGGTTCTTCATTGATCATAGAAAGTTTGTAAACCCCGTCTAAGGCGGCTGTTTTTTTCCCGGTAACAAGTTCCGTTCCTACACCAAATCCGTCAATAGGAGCGCCTTGTTCTGTAAGGCTTCGAATCACATATTCATCTAATTGATTAGAAACGATAATTTGGACATCACTTAAACCTGCATCATCCAGCATTTTTCTTGTTTTTTTGCTCAAATAGGCAAGGTCACCACTGTCAAGGCGCACTCCCTTTAACGTATATCCTTTCTTTTTCAATTCATGCCCTATTTTTATTGCATTTGGAACTCCTTGATTTAAAGTATCATAAGTATCTACCAGTAGGATGGTTTTATCAGGAAATGTTTCGGCATACTTTCTGAAAGCCGTTAACTCGTCATTAAAACTTTGAATCCATGAGTGAGCTTGCGTTCCCGTAACCGGAATATTGTATGTATAACCTGCAAGAACATTTGATGT
Source organism: Bacteroidota bacterium (assembly GCA_051747065.1). Taxonomy (GTDB): domain Bacteria; phylum Bacteroidota; class Bacteroidia; order Bacteroidales; family UBA12077; genus JAGXLC01. Next base: position 2,909 of record JBNJFT010000125.1, read on the forward strand.
GGCACCAATTCCGCCGATGGCTGCTGCCCGGCTTGCTTGTAAACCGCCCAGACCCTGTGCTCTGCGCAGTCCGAAATCACTGAAAAGGCGTTCTCCCGTTACTCTTTTAATTCTCGTTGCCTTTGTGGCTATCAGCGACTCAAAATTCAAAAAGTTTAAAAGCAGTGTTTCAATAAGCTGACATTCGATAATATTGCCCTCGACTTGCAGTATGGGTTCTGTCGGGAAAACAACTTCTCCTTCCTTCATTCCCCGAATTGTTCCCTGAAATTTAAATTCTTTTAAATAGTCTAAGAATTCGTCTTTAAAACCTAAATTTTTAAGATAGGCAATGTCCGAAGAGTCATAGGAAAAGTTTTCAAGAGATGCTAAAAGCTCACCTAATCCTGCAAAAATGACATAACCGCCATGAAAAGGATTGTCTCTGAAAAAATAGTCGAATATTACTTGTTCATCTTTTTTATCACTATAGAAATATCCCTGAGCCATTGTCAGCTCATAAAAATCAGTATATAAACCGTTATGATTGTTGAGTATATCCATTTTTTATCCAATAGTTTAGTTTTTTACATGAAAAGGGGGTTCTTTGTTCAAAATTAAGGAAGTTATGTTTAAATAAAAAAAGCGCCTTCGTCAAAGTTTAATCTTTTAAAGAAGGCGCTTTTTTTATTATGTTATTTGTTTTTGCTTTACTCGTTATCTTCTATTTGCTCTAAAAGTTCGTTTACAGCTTTCTTAAGTTGAGGGTCTTCGTTTTTTGCTTTGCTGTCGGGCTGATTGTCTATCAGGATATCAGGTACAGCCGGGCCGTGTTCCATGTTTTCTTTTGTTTCTTTTACATACCATCCACGGAAAGGGACTCTGATATATGAATTATCAATTAACCCGCTGCCTCCTGTGGAAATTACAGCGCCGAAAGTTGGCTTTCCTACGAGTTTTCCCAGATCAAGGGTTTTATATGCATGTGAAAATATTTCAGCATTGGAATAACTTGATTCATTGCACATGGCAATAGAAGGTTTGGTCCATGCAGAAAGTGGTAGTCTTTCTGAATAAGGATAGTATTCGCTGAAGTTTTCATGATTTTTTTCCAGATTATCTGTGGCACCGCGTGGCACTGTATATGCATGCTGCCGAACGTTTAGGACTGACATCAGGTAATCGGTAGTCCATCCGCCACCATTGAACCTTACATCTATCACAATGCCTTCTTTGCCATAACCACTGGCAGTTAATTCCCTTTCGAATCTTTCAAAACTGGGCCAGTTCATTCCCTGGATATGTATATAGCCCAATTTACCATTACTATATTCTTCTGTCAGCTCTTTTCTTTCTTCTACCCATTCTTTGTATTTATTCTGCCTGGTGCTTTCTGTAGGCCTTATTGTTACCTTTCTACGCTCGCCGTTTTTGCCAATTACTTCCATATAGATTTCTTCTCCGGCTTTATTTGCCAGGTATGCATAGAAGTTAGACGTTTTCGTCAGCTTATTTCCGTTTATATTTGTTATGATTTCACCTTCTTCTAATTTGCTGAAGGATTTATCCGCCGGAGAGTTTTGGACTATATGTTTTATTTCTGCCCCCTGATCATGAGGTGTTACTTCAAGTCCTAACAGGCCTGTTTTTTCATCTTCGGTTTCTGCCATATCATCTCCGTATAATCCCATGTGGCTGGCATTTATCTGACCCAGCATCAGATTAAACATGTCTCTGAAATCACGCTTTGTAGAAGCTTTCATAGCGTAATCCTTGTATTTTTTCTTGAGTTCTTTCCAGTTTACACCATGATGATTTGGGTCGTAAAAGCTTTCTTTAATGATGCTCCATCCTTCTTCAAAAATTTGTTCAAATTCTTCCGGATAGTTTATGGTCATTTCAGCTTTTACAGGAACGGGCTTCAATTTAGGCTTTTTAGTGTTCAGTTTAGCTAACGAACCACCGTTTTTTATCATATAGATATTTCCTGATTTATGATCTATTTCCAGGGCATAAGGATTTTGATTGTTTTCCGTTAACCTGGTTAGGTCTTTTCCGTCCCATTTAATGCTGTAAAGATCTTCCTCAGCATCATAAGTTTGCCTGCTGTCTCTGTTGGCAACAAAATAGAAGGTTTTCCCGTCTTCAGATATCAGAATATTGCTTTCATTTCCGGGTAATGCCGTTACCTGGGAAAGGCGCTCATGAATGTTTTCAAAATCAATCTGTACATCTGAAACTTCGTCTTCTTTTTCATCGCCATTTTCTTTCTTTTCTTCCTCTTCATCATCCATTTCTTCCCAGTCTTCCCGGGTTTTCTGCCAGTCTTCTTTCTTTAGCCATGCAAACCAAAGATCGGAATCGTTGTTATTTCTCTCCGAGATGAATCCAAGTTTTTTACCATCAGGGCTCCAATAGGGGCTATGGTCACCTTTGGGATGCATGCTTACATTTACAGGCTCCCGGCTGTCATCAGCTGCATGAATGTATATTTCTGAATTGAAGTACAAGTCTTCAAGGGAATAAGCCAGCCATTTGCTGTCCGGGCTCCACGTGATATCACTGGGTGTTGCCCAACCGTCCAGTAGTGTTTTTTCGTTCTCAAGTGTTTCTTCCTCTGTATTGATGTCTGCAACAATCAGTTGCCCACGATCTCTCACAAAGGCAATTTTTGAGCCATCCGGCGACACATTTAAGGATTGTTCAGAGTGGGAAGTTTTTGAAATTCGTTTGGCATTGATTTCTAAGCTTTCGTAAAGGGATTTTTCGTCTTCATCTGTCGATTGAAGCAAATAGATGTCTTTTTGCCCGCCGCGGTCAGAAACAAAAACGATAGAAGAATCATTCACCCAGTCAATGTCATGGTCTCTGAATGGATGATCAGTAAGACGGACAGTTCGGCTTTTTTTCTTCTTGTTGTTAATCAGGAAAAGTTCCCCGCGTACTACAAAAGCCGTATATTTTCCATTTGGTGATAATTCATATTCCTTGATCTGCCTGGAATAAGTTTTATGTTTGACAGGTACGTAGCGGTTGTCTTTCGTCAAATTGAAAGCCAGTTTCCTGGCTTCTTTATCTTCTGCTTTGCGGACGAAGATATCAATCCCTTTTTCAAATGTTAACACACTGCCATCGTTGCTGATGTCAAAATAACGAATGCCATCGTCTTTGGAATTTGTGATCTCCTCTGTTGAACCTTCTGCATTTCCTTCGTTGTCAATGCCTACCTTATGAATGTTGTACTTTCCTGTTCTTGAGCTGATGAAATATAAATCGTTGTTGTCAGTCCATTTTGGCAGGAAGTCATTTCCTTTATAGTCAGTTATTTGAATATATTCGTCATTTTCTGTGTCATATATCCAAATATCTTTGTTTGCCGGGCCTTTGTATCCTTCACGTTCAATTCTGCATCCACCTTTTACAAAAGCAATAAAACGTTTGTCGGGTGACATTTTTGGCATAAGACCCACAGAATTCATGATGCGCTGAGGCGTCTCTCCTTCTGTGGAAACCTGGTAAATAGCATCTTCCCTTTCTACCTGGACGAAACTGCGACTGCTAGTGAAAAGCAACTCGCTATTCGACTTCCAGCCACTTAAATTATCAGAACCCGAATGGTGAGTTAATCTTGTTGGATTGCTGCCTGTGGCTTTTATTGTAAAGACATCATTATTGCCGTATCTGTCACTGACAAAGGCAATGTTTTTGTCGTCAGGACTCCAAACAGGAGCCATTTCATAACCTTCATGAATTGTTAATCGCTGGGCTGTACCTTCACCAGTAAGAGATTTTACCCAAATATCTCCCTGGTAACTAAATGTGATTTTTGTTCCATCGGAGTTTAAATTTGGATAGCGGACAAAATAATCTTCTGCAAAAGAAAAAGAGTTTGT
>JBNJFT010000126.1:0-6723 GCA_051747065.1 Bacteroidota bacterium
TCTTTGTGATGTTGATTAAACAGGACTTTTCCCATTCTCAGGGCAGACTGCACAGCTTCTTCTTTAGGAGTGAATATTTCTTGTTGGGAAACAGGCTGAATTTCAAAAGTTGGTATTTCAGGGTATTCATTCTTTTTCCATTCCGGTTTTCCTAAATAGCGGTCTATTTGTTCAACCGTATCTGTTTTTAATTGACCTGTCACCAGAATTTCGCAGTTTTTTGGCCGATAATAGGAATTATGAAAGTTTTTTAAGTCTTCTGTGGTTACATTATCGTGGTCCTCCAGTTTCAGAATTTTTCCGTAAGGATGATTCGGCCCGAATAATGCTTCTTTGAATTTTATCCGCGACTGGCTGTTTACTTTAGACCTTTCAAGTAAAAAGTGTTGCTTTTTGTTTCTGATATAGGTCTGAAATTCATCTTTTGGAAAAATTGGTTCCTGTACAATTTCAGCAAGCAGTGAAAGTGTTTTGCTCAGGTGTTTGTTCAGGGTAAGAAGAGTTACTACCGCAACATCATTATTGGCGTTTGTCTGCAGAAACGCTCCGTAATAATCCAGTTTGTTTGCAATTTGTGCAGAACTCAGTTTAGTTGTACCTTCGGTCAGCATTTCGTTTGTGGCTTCTGCCACTAATGGTTTTGGCTGATACCAGTTTCCGGCTCGGAACATTAAGTCTATTTTTACAATGTCTTCAGTGCCGGATTGTATCAGATAGAGAGGAATATCGTTGGATAGTTTCTTTTTATCCGCATAAACCGGCTGGAATGTATCAATAGCTTTTATGTCTGGTTGTTTGGTTCTGTCTGGTTGTGTCATGTGGATTCGTTTTATTTTTTGTGGTAGTATAGTGTGGAGCAATTATTTTCCTCTAATATTTCTTTACTGACTCTTTTTATTTTTTCCGGAGTTACTTCCCTGTATCTTTCAATTTCCGTATTTATCCGGTCGGCATCTCCGAGAAGTTCGTAAAAAGACATGTTCATAGCTTTATGTAAAGCGCTTGTTTTGCTGAATTCATGTACAGCTTCGAATTTATTCTTGACTTTTTGCAATTCTTCTTCTTCCACCGTTTGATCAGTCAATTTTGCAAGTTCATTGTTGAGAGCGGTTTCTGCTTCCTTCATAGTTAATCCTTCTGAAATTGCCCCGTTAATAAGTAATAGTCCGGGGTCTGTATCTCCTGTTATATATGCATCAATGTTGCTGAAGATTGGATTTTCTTTTACCAGCTTTTGGTGAAGCCTTGCCGATTTTCCATTAGATAAGAGATCCGAAATCAGGTCAGAAGCGGGAAAATCGGGATGATTCCGGGAAACCATACGATATGCTTTGTAAAGTACATTATGAGGCACTTCCCGCTGAACTTCCTCCGTGCGGGGTGATTTTTGTTCGGGTTCCTGGGGAATTTCCTTACGAGTTACCTCCCTTTTGGGAATGGGACCGAACCACTTTTCTGCCAATTCATAAACTTCTTCCGGGTTAATATTTCCAACCACTGTTAATATCGCATTATTTGGAGCGTAATGATGATAGAAAAAACTTTCAACTTCCTCTAAAGTAGCATTTTGGATATGAGAAATATCTTTGCCGATTGTCGGCCATTTATAGGGATGTTCTTTGTAGGCTAATGAACGGATCATGAGCATTGCATCTCCATAAGGTTGATTGATATATCTTTGGTTGTATTCTTCAATGACAACATTTTTTTGAATCTCAAGTTTCTCCTGGGTAAGATTAAGGCCAAGCATCCTGTCAGATTCCAGCCAGAAAGCCGTTTCCAGATTTTGTATTGGCAGAGTCAGGTAATAATTCGTAATATCGTTGGATGTGAATGCATTATTTTCGCCACCAGCTTTTTGTAAGGGTGTATCATACGTTGGAATGTTTACAGACCCTTCAAACATTAAATGTTCGAAGAGATGGGCAAATCCTGTGCGATGAGGTTCCTCGTGCTTTGAACCTATGTTGTAAAGAAGATTAACCGTGGCAATCGGAGTGCTTTTATCTTTGTGGACAAGAATATTTAATCCATTATCCAGGGTATATTTTTTTATTTCTATCATAAAATTTTTATTTCTGAAATTCGTACACAAACTTATATAATTCCGCTACAAAAATAATAAAGAGCAAAGAATTAATTCTTCAACTTAAAGTAGTTACAATTGTTCATATAAACATAATTGTATATAAAACTGATTAAAAATCAGTATGTTAAAATATGTTAGTATTTTTTGTATGAAAAGTATACAGAGATAAAAAGGAAATGTTAATTTTGCGGCATTATGAAACGACCCACAACACTTGGACGCTTATTAATATGGAGAAAGAGGCACATCTCTGATAAGCAGTTTATTCTTATCCTCAGTGTTGTCGTAGGTATTACATCCGGATTTGCTGCTGTTGTCATTAAAAATGTTGTGCATTTGATTCAGAATATGCTTACAAGTGGGTTTGTATCCCAGTATGAGAATTTCTTATATATTGTGCTCCCGGCTATAGGTATATTAGCTTCTGTTCTTTTCATGCATTTTGTATTAAAGCAGAAAGTAGGGCACGGGATTCCACTGACTCTTGCTGCTATTTCAAAATCCCAGGGTAAGATTAAGCCACACAACATGTATTCATCAGTTATTACAAGTGCATTGACTGTCGGTTTTGGGGGGTCGGTAGGATTGGAGGGCCCGACTGTTGCAACCGGGGCCGCATGGGGCTCAAACATTGGGCATTTTTTCAGGTTGAATTACCGTCAGGTTCTTTTATTATTAGCGTGTGCAAGTGCCGGTGCAATGTCTTCAATTTTTAAAGCCCCTATTGCCGGTATTGTGTTTGTTTTGGAGGTGATTATGATCGATTTAACCATGTCATCGCTGATTCCTTTACTCTTAGCATCCATTACAGGAGCGCTTACATCCTATCTTTTTCTGGGTATGGATGTGCTATATCCAGCAGCTATACAACAAAATTTTGATATTAACCAGGTCCCGTTTTATATTATACTTGGTGTTTTTACCGGCTTGGTTTCTGTCTATTTTACCCGGATGTATAAGGGAATTGAGCAGGCATTTGATAGATTTAACAATCGCTATACCAAATGGTTTATTGGGAGTGTAGCACTTGGACTGCTGATATTCTTATTTCCTGCTTTATATGGTGAAGGTTATGAAGCAATAAATTCCAGTTTGAACGGAGATTTTAATTACCTTTTTGAACGGGGAATGTTTTATGGATTGAGGGATAACATTTGGGTTGTTTTTCTCTTTTTTATTCTCATCATATTTCTGAAAGTTATCGCCACCGCAATCACCTTTGGAAGTGGCGGTATTGGAGGTATATTTGCTCCAACCTTGTTTATGGGAGTTAACAGCGGCTTATTCTTTGCGAAGGTTTTCAACTTTTTTGATCTGGGAAAATTGCCCGAAAATCATTTTGCGCTTGCAGGCATGGGAGGATTAATTGCCGGAGTGCTTCATGCACCACTTACGGGGATGTTCCTTATAGCTGAAATCACGGGCGGGTATTCACTTTTCTTTCCGCTAATGATTGTTGCTACAATTTCTTATGCTGTGGTAAGAATTTTTGAACGGTACTCAGTTTATACACATCTTCTGGGTAAAAGAGGAGAGTTGTTTACACACGATAAAGATAAAGTGGTGTTATCTCTGCTGAATGTCAGAAGTTTAATTGAAACGAATTTTAAAACCATTAATGAAGAAGCCACTTTAGGAGAACTTGTTAAGGTTATTGCTAATTCGGAACGAAATATTGTTCCCGTGGTTGATGATGATTATAATCTTAAGGGAATTGTGTTTATTAATGACATCAGGCATATTATGTTTGAAAGAGAAAAGTACGACAGTGTTTATGTTAAGGATCTGATGTACATGCCAAGCCCCTTGGTTCACCCTGATGAATCAATGGAAGACGTTGCGCAAAAATTCCAGACCACCAAACATTATAATCTTCCGGTTATCGAAAATGGCAAGTACGTAGGTTTTGTTTCAAGAGCTAATGTGTTCTCATCCTATCGCAGATTGCTGAGTGCATTCTCCGAAGATTAATTTTGCCCCTAGCTTTTTGCCCTTGGCCCTTAGCTTTTTGCAGGAAAATTTTATCATTACATATTTTTATGAAAGAACACAGTGTTCTTCTTCCGTGTTCTGTATTCTGTATTCTGAATTCTGAATAGATATCAGACGGGACTTGTGAAAATACCAAAAAAAAACATCCGCTAAAACTAACGGATGTTTTTTTATCTTGCTTATAATAAATTCTTTATTCAATAAAATCTGTCCAGCCATAAGGGTCTTCTTCATCCCCAAACTGGATACCGAGCAATCGCTCATATATTTTTGTTGAAATCGGGCCGGGTTTGCTATCCGGGCAGTAGGTGAATGTTTTGTTTTCTTCCAGGTCGGCTATTTCCCCGATAGGAGCTATTATTGCTGCAGTTCCGCATGCACCAACTTCTTCAAAAGTTTCTAACTCCTCTACTGGTACAGGTCTGTTTTCAACCTTTAAACCCATGTCAGGAGCCATTTCCATAATACTCTTATTTGTTATTGAGGGTAAGATGGAACTGGATTTGGGCGTAATGTAGGTATTGTCTTTAATGCCAAAGAAATTCGCTGCTCCAATTTCGTCAATATATTTCTTTTCTTTTGCGTCAAGGTAAAGAGGTTGTGCATAACCTGCTTCTTTGGTTCGCTTTACACCCTGAAGACTTGCGGCGTAATTTCCGCCTACTTTATACATTCCTGTTCCTTGTGGAGCTGTTCTGTCTGTGTCTCGAACGATTGCAATTTTGATCGGGTTAAACCCTTCTTTGAAGTATGGGCCGACTGGTGTAACAAAAACAACAAACATGTATTCATTGGCAGGTTTAACACCGATTTCAGCTCCCGAACCAAAAAGCAATGGGCGAATATACAATGCTGCACCTGTTCCATGAGGAGGCACCCACTGTTCATTTTTCTTTACAGCTGTGAATACCGCTTTTTTGAATACTTCTTTGGGTACCGGTTCCATTAATATTCCGTGAGCTGAACGTTCCATTCTTTTCCAGTTCTCTTCCCATCTGAAAACACGAATCTTTCCGTCCGGCCCGCGGTATGCTTTCATCCCTTCAAAAGCTTGCTGGCCATAGTGGAGGGCTGTGGCAGCCATATGTATATTCAGGTATTCGGATGACGAAGTTTCTATGTCACCCCATTTTCCATCTTTGTAATGGCATCTTACATTGTAATCGGTTTTATGATAACCAAAAGGTAAGTTGCTCCAATCCATATTTTTCATAATTCTTAGTTTTTTATTTAAAGTTGTGTAAACTTATAAAATTTTGTTAGAAATTATTATGTCATATATCATAAGTAATTTTATTAATAGACAGCATTAATCTTATAATGGTTTAAAATACATTAATAATCAAAGTCCAGATCAAGGTCTTGTTTTAGTTTATCTAATAATTGATTTTTTTGTTTCAGGTGCTGATACTTTTCTTCTACTGTGTATAGGCGTTTTTCTCTGTTTGTGTCTTTGCCTTCCTCTTTTATCTGGGTTTGCAAGGTGATTTTGTCATTTTGAAGTTCTTTACGTAAAAAGAAAAGCAACTGGTTGTAAGTTTTTTCAATAATTTCTTGCTGCAGCTGATTCTCCAGTGAAATTTGAATTTGGTAGTTTTCTTTTAATTCCGGGGTTTTTGAATTAAGCATGTTATATAAACGTGGTTTCTCTTTAACCTTTTCAGCAAAATTTTTCCATGCCTCCTGAAGCTGATGCTGATTGAATTCTTCTGATTTATCGGTGGTTATTTTATTACCAGGTTCGCTTGCCTGGTTTTCGTTGCCGTTTTCTTTTGAAACGTTTTGTTTTTCCTGCTCTGAAGGATTCGTTTGCCCTTTTAAGGCATTGTTTATAGAGTAACTTTTAGGTGCTGTTTCTGGTTTGAAATCAGAACTTTCTTTCTTTTCGCCCTTTTTACTGGCAGTCTTATTCTCCGTGTTTTTTTTGGGTTCAGTGTTGCCTTTTTTGCTTTCGTCTATGCTTTGCTCACTTGCTTCTGACCTGGCTTTTTTTTTTCTGTTTCTATCCTTGAAAGTTCAATAAGTGCCAGTTCAATATGTAAACGTTGATTCATACTTGTGCGGTAACTTACATCATACTGATTCGCTATGTTCAGGGCTTTTATCAGGAAGTCAACGCTTACTTGCTGAGACTGCGTTTTGTATTTTTCTTTTATGCCTGCACCAACTTCGAGCAGTTCAAGGGTTTGTTGGTCTTTACATACTAACAGGTCCCGGAAATGTTTGCTCAGAGCATTAATAAACTGATGCGCATCAAATCCTTTTTCCAGTATTTCGTTGAAAATAATTAAAGCCTCCTGGTGGTTTTCATTTAGGAAAGCATCTGTTAATCTGAAGTAATAGTCATAGTCAAGCACATTCAGATTATCTATCACTTTCTCATAAGTGATGTTATTCCCGGAAAAACTAACTACCTGGTCGTAAATTGAGAGAGCATCACGCATTGCTCCGTCAGCTTTTTGGGCGATGATCGTTAATGCATCTTTTTCATACTGAACATTTTCTTTTTGGGATATTTCTTCCAGGTATTGGACTGCATCATCAACGTTTATCCTGTTGAAATCAAAAATTTGACAGCGGGATAAAATGGTTGGTATAATTTTGTGTTTTTCTGTCGTGGCAAGAATAAAAATTGCGTGAGC
>JBNJFT010000127.1:0-3467 GCA_051747065.1 Bacteroidota bacterium
ACAAAAAACATAACAGGAATCTTTTCTGAAAATAAATTAACAGGAGCATGGATTACTCAAACAGACATTACAAAACAAAAAACTTTTGAGCAAGAATTGCTCAACGCCAAAAAAAAGGCAGAAGAAAGCGACCAATTAAAAAGCGCTTTCCTCGCAAATATGTCACATGAGATCAGAACCCCGCTCAATGGCATTTTAGGATTCTCTTATCTGCTTACAAAGAAAAAACAGGCAACAAAAGAAGAACATAAATTTGCTTCCATTATATCCAGTAATGGCAAACAACTGTTACACCTTATCAACGACATTCTTGACATCTCTAAAATTGAAGCCAGCCAATTGACATTGAATGAAGAGAATTTTTCATTGAATAAACTTATGGAGGAACTTTACACGCAATACATGAATAATGAAAACATAATAGAAAAAAAACTTTCCCTTAACTATCAAACAGAACTGAGCAAAGAGGATGACATGATTACTCTTGACCGGGTAAGACTTATGCAAGTGATAGAGAATCTGCTCAATAATGCCATAAAATTTACAAAAGAAGGTCAAATTTCCTTTGGCTACACTCTTGCAGACAACAATACACTTAAATTTTACGTGAAAGATACCGGCGTTGGAATTCCTAAAGAAAAACAATCACTTATTTTTCAACGGTTTCATCAAAATACGGAAACTCAAATTACTCAAAAAGGCACTGGATTGGGTTTGGCAATCTGCAAAGGAATTACAGAACTATACGGTGGAGAGATATGGATTGAATCGGAAGAAAATAAAGGGACTACTTTTTTTGTCACTTTTCCCTATAAACCAGCAGCTAAAGAAAAAATTAAATCGACAATATTTACAAATGCTAAAATCAAGGATAAGAATATTTTGGTTGTTGAAGACGACCCAAACAGCTATGAATTATTGCGTGCAATTTTAAAGAAACATAAAGTGAATCTCCTGTTTGCTGAAGATGGAGAAAAAGCTGTTGAACAATGCAAAAAGAATAAAGACATCGATCTGGTACTAATGGACCTCAAGCTCCCCAAAAAAGACGGATATAAAGCAACAAAAGAAATTAAAACAATCCGAACCGAACTTCCAATAATTGCCCAAACGGCCTATGCTATGCCGGAGGAAAAAGAGAAAAGTAAAAAATACGGATTCAACGGCTACATTACAAAACCTATAGAAGAGAAAAAATTAATGGAAATCCTTAACCAAACATTCGGATAAAAAGTTCTATAACACACTATAGTTTAAAAGAATATAGTTGTTACTACACTGTAACCCTGTTTTGTTCTGCCATCCATATCTTACTTCAACGTTTGCAAAAGAATATTTTTGTCCAGTTAATATTTTTTCAAAGGATTACCAACTATAATTATTCGTTATCATGCAGGAAATTAAACTCCCCCGGATTCAATTTTAGTCAATTATCTTAATTTTTGCCTATTGTCTTTTCTTATAAAAAACATTATTTTTATCCGTTTCAAATCTGCATTATTATTCATGAATAAAATATATACGACATGGCAACAAATTTAAAAACCCTTCTCATTGATGCTGAATCAAGATTCTATAGAATGAAACGCTATCCGGTAGGTCGTTTTTTTGGCCCCGTTGATCTTGGACTATATCTATCCGGCAAATATAACAGCTTGAATATTGGCACCGGTTTATTGGCCGGTTCCGTATTTCCCGGAGCAAACCGGCTTGTTTTTACCGGTTTTTCTCCTTGCTGGGGAGGATTTTACATTTCATCTATGGGAGGTGCCGGCCTGGTTTTTGACAACCTTGGGATTAATCAACTCTCCATCATAGGTAAAGCCCCTACCCCATCTATTTTATTTCTGAACAGAACACATGAAGAAGAAATTGAAGTTGAAATAGAACCTGTAGATCTTCAACAAGTATGGCGTACCGGCAGAGGCGGCATATACTCTCTGATGGACTATACACACGAAAGATACAGTGACAAATACAAATCCGATCCACGAATATTAGCTGTAGGCCCCGGAGCTGAAGCAAGTGATATAGGTGCTATCGGATCGGTTCCTATTAAAAAAGGAAAATTAACAAGTGTAGATACCTGGGCAGGCCGTGGCGGATTAGGAACAAAACTTCTCAGGGAACACGGAATTGCAGCTATCATCTACGGAGGCACACACATCACTGAGGACTTCATAAATAAAAAAGTAGCCGACCAATGGTTTCAGGATCGCTATGAAAAGAAACTAGCCGCAAAAGATGTCGAGGCCACCACAAAATATCGTTTCGAGCCTAAATTTCAAACCGGCGGAACTTTCGGAGTTAATTATGCAACTATGGGTGGAAAACTTCTGGCTTTCAACTATAGGAGCATAAACATGTCGGAAGAGGAACGCAAAAAAATTCAAAAGGACTTTATTGAAGACCATTATCTCAAACAATTCAATGAAGAAACGATAAAAACCAAAAGCCAGAAAAACTGTGGAGAGCCGTGTGCCGCTGTTTGCAAAAAAATGAACGGGGAATACAAAAAAGATTACGAACCCTATCAAACAATGGGGCCGCTTTGCGGAGTATTTGACCAACGAGCCGCAGAAAAATTGAATCACACTGCCGATATGTACGGCTTTGATGCCATATCAATCGGAGGTGTTTTAAGCTGGCTCATGGAATCCTTGATAGATGGTACCTTTACACCCGAAGAATGCGGAGTTTCCCAAAAACCTATTTTTGACCTTGAAAACTTCGATGTAGTAGAAACTTCAATGCACAATGCCAATGTCGGAGTTGAATTGTTAAATGCAATTGTTGAAAGACGAGGCATACTAGACTTGCACAGGGGAATTCGCCGGTTTGCACATCGAACTTCCATGAAGAAAAAGCAAGATGTAACCAAAAGATTTCTCTATACTGCTTTCGGACGAAGAGGATGGATGGTTCCCAATCAATACTGGACACCCGGGGTTCTTTCACCAATGGCCATTATGGGAAAATATTACATGTATTACGGAGGCGATTTTCTTCCGCCAAGAACACTTGGCCAGCTAAATGCTGAACGATTCAAACAGGAACTTATCATGGACAATATGGGAATGTGCCGTTTTCACAGAAAATGGGCAGAAGATATGCTTCCCGACATTGTCGAGTATCTTTTTGATAAAAAAGAAGAATTCCAGCAAGTCACTCAACTAACTGCCAGCCGGATTAACAGTAGAAATGCTTCAGTATTCTGGGAAACAGACATAAGTATCGACTTTGTTTACCAGTTTCTGAAAAGAAAAAAGGAAGTTGATGGCGTAGAGGATGAAGAGCTTACAAAATGGCTTGAAGCTTTTGAGGAAGATAAAAATGAAGCTGCTCTGAATTTCTGGTATGAAATCCACAAAGGAATTCAGGAATCACTAAGAAGATATAACGTTTAGGATTAATAAGTTATCAAGCTGAAGGGGTGACAGCGGAAAATGCTGGCACCCCTTTTCTTT
>JBNJFT010000127.1:3567-6716 GCA_051747065.1 Bacteroidota bacterium
AAAGGAATTCAGGAATCACTAAGAAGATATAACGTTTAGGATTAATAAGTTATCAAGCTGAAGGGGTGACAGCGGAAAATGCTGGCACCCCTTTTCTTTGTTAAGGGGGCACTTTCAGAATTAGAAGGTAATCTTAAAAACACAGTTTTTTAGCTGAAAGAAAAGTAGTTAGTAATAAGTAGTTAGTAGCGATTTGGCAACAGTTAAAGGCTATAGAATTCATTTCCCGGGTAGCAATAAGATAATATAAAGTACCTGCATATTAAAATTATATCTAATTTTTACGGCCTCGAAAACAATCAAAAATAGAAAAAAGCGGTGTTATTGTTACAGAATTAAATTTTTATGGAAATGAGTCCCCCTCTCAATTTTCAGTCTGAAAGTTTTCACATCCATTGCTTTTAATGCCATTCATTTAGACTGCTTATAAAAAGATAATTCTGATCTCTGACCTCTGATCTCTGACCTCTGACCTCTGATTTCTGATTTCTGATTTCTATTATTGATATTTACTTCTACTTCTGAAAATGCCTAATTGCACAAGCTGGAAAGGTACTAAGTTTATTTTGCAATCACCTTCAATCCGACTATTGAAACCAGAATAAGGAAAATAAAAAACAATCGAAGAAGCTGTACTGGTTCCTGAAATAAAATTATTCCAAGCACAGTAGTCCCTGCAATGCCTATTCCGGTCCACACGGCATAGGCTGTGCCCACCGGAATTGTTTTTATCGCAAGGGTAAGAAAATAAACGCTCAGTAACATTGCAATTATCACAAGCACGCTGGGCCAGAAACGTGTAAAACTGTGTGTATACTTCATTCCTACAGCCCATGCAATCTCAAAAACTCCGGCAATAAGTAAATAACTCCAACCCATAATTCTTTATTTATGTAAACCCAATTCTAAACCGATCACTACCCTTGCAGGTTCTTCTATATCAGAATCAAAATAATCTGAAAACCGGTAATTTATGAAAAAAACAAAACGATTTTTAGCCATTCTCAACAAAACACCATATCCAAATTTGCTAACATCTTCCAACTGCCTGTAAACAGTCTTTTTCTTTTTGAATAAAGAAGACTCCGATTTTTCGTACGTTTTATATGCATCAGAGAACAGCCACTCTCCATAACCACCGACATCAACATAATCTCCAACATAATTACCCCTGTCCTTATCGAAATTAATTCTTATATACAATTCTGTTCCAATGGAATTTACGTTTAGTTTCTCTTTATCATAAAAAGTTTCCTTATCAATAATCTTCGGATCTGCATCATATCTGAAATTACTATGTTTCCAATAGAGTGCTGTTCCTCCGGAGATCAAGGAACTATATTTCCGTTTATACCTCAGCCCCGCAAAAAATTCATTGGTATTGAAAGGCTTAAATTCTGAAGATGAAACGGAATAAAAACCCATGCCTCCGTAAAGATGCATAAAATGCTTTCTGTTTGGCCCAAAATCAGAAATACTGTAAAGTTCATCCGTATCCTTCTCCAGCAGAATATCCTGAGCAGAAAGGTTAAAAACAAAGAACAAACCAACAAGGGTGAGTATATATTTCTTCATAATAAAATATTTATGGAATCTTCTGTTCATTAATACGATCTTTAAAATACGCTCTGAAAACAGAACCCGAATATTCTTCTTTATTCTTTATTTTCAAAGTTTCGCCTTTCTCCAGCTCAGCAACACCAAATTTCTGCAAATAATTCCCGGGGTGTTCAACATGATAAAATAATTGTGGATAATTAGAGCTTAATTGATCAACATCTTTCTCCGCTATTTTAATCGTAATATTGTCACCTTTGAAATTAATATCTAAAGAAGTGTTAGCAACCGAATCTTCTCCTGCTGCTGCTTTCCTTTCAAAGAAGTAACTCGCCTGCGGTACTCCATAACCGTGTGCATAATCAAAATAAGGAAATAAATCACCAGAATTTGAAATCTCTTCTTTCAACTTTATGTTATCCCATTCAGGATATTTTTGCCATACACATGCCGCAAAACCTGTCACAAGTGGCGCTGAAAAAGATGTTCCCCGGGAACTCGCTAATTCCTTTTTCCCTGCAGTAATAACATGCCCAAAGGCTGTGACATTGGGCTTTAGCCTCTTGTCTGAAGTAGGGCCAAATGAACTAAAAGGAGTATGAATCCCTGAAGAAGGGCTTATGCCTCCAACAGATAAAACACTATCTGCGTCAGCAGGTGTGACTAACACCTGCCACCGGCTTGTTCCTTCATTTCCCATCGAAGCAACAACCAACATGCCTTTTTTTGCAGCAATATTAGCAGCCTTACTAACTAAGCTGGTTTTTCCATCCATTTCCTGTTTAAAATACCTGTGATATGAATAGCCCAATGAACTGGAAATAATATCAGCCCCATTTTTGTCTGCCCATTCCATCGCCTCAAACCAATTTTCTTCTTCAGCAATTGATTCTGTGAATGCTTTCTCTGTTCTGCCCAAAAGAAATTCTGCGCCGGTAGCTAATCCGGTTTGCTTATCTTCGTACCTGCCGGCAATACATGACAAAACCATGGTGCCGTGGGAAGAATGACTGTAAACATCTTTCTCATCCTGAACAAAATCGTAAGTTTCAATAATCCGATCTTCTTCAAACAGATGTTGGAAAAAAGGACTTGTATCAACTTCCGGAAATCCGGCATCCAGAACAGCAATCCGAATTCCTTCTCCATTGTATCCGGACATTGTGAATAAACTATCACCAAAGCGGGATAGCTGTCCGTTAAGTATATCCTCATTCTCAGATATTAAAACTGTGTCATAATTTAGCTGCACCTCACGTTCAGCTACAGGTTGAATTTTTTCTACATGTGCTAATTTATTTAGCTGCTGCCTTTCTTTTCTACTGCAATCAACGAGTGCTGCATTCAACCAACGGCTGACAGATATTGGGCGGCCTGAAATTCTAGCGACATCACCCAGATAATTTTTATTTACAGGTAAATCTGTGTGTTGGTTCAGGGGAATTCCCTGTTGCTTTCTTCTTTCAATTGTTTTCTCGTCGAAATATTCATAGGGGTTAAATTCCACCTCTTTTTTATCTGTGAAAAACACCCAGCTTTTCTCTTGAGAATAAACATTCTGAACAAAACATACCAGAATGATGAGTAAAAAA
>JBNJFT010000128.1:0-6694 GCA_051747065.1 Bacteroidota bacterium
AGCGTAAGCTGTTTGTGCAATTATAGGTATTGTTTTGTTTATTTTACGCATCCGTTGGGTTAAATCTAAACCGTTTTCCCCTTCAAGCCTGATGTCCATTAGAATTAGATCAATATCCTCATTATAAAATAATTCCCATGCTTTTTTTGCATTTTCAGCATGCAGGATATTAATAGAAGTAGGTTCCAAAAGATTTTTAAAATATAAGTAGCTTGTATGGTCATCTTCAACGATCAAAACTGTTTTGTTTTTCCAGTTTAACTTGCCTTTTGCCTCTGGTTTTTCTTTATTGTTATCCTTTTTTTCCTCAACAAAAGGAATTTTAAAATAGAATGTACTTCCTTTGTTTTCTTCAGAGTCTAATGTAATTTCACCATCCATCAATTCAACAAGGGTTTTGCAGATAGTTAACCCTAATCCGGTGCCTCCGAATGTTCTGGATGATGATGATTCAACCTGCCTGAATCTTTCAAATATTAAGGATTGATCTTCTTTTGCGATACCAATGCCGGTATCACTAACAAAGAAGTTAATAAAATCATTTTCAATGAAAAACCCAATTTCAATTTTTCCCTTCAAAGTGAACTTTAAGGCATTTATTATCAGATTGTTGAATATTTGTTTTATTTTTCCGTAATCGGCGATGATAACTTTATCTTCTTGTGTTTCGGGAATAGATAGAATTATATCTATTTTTTCTTTATTCATTGTTTTCTTTTCCTCATCAAATAACTCTTTCAGTTCTTCCATAAGGGCATTCAAATGAATGGTGTTTTGCTCTATTTCATACTGGCCTGCCTGGATCTTTGAAAAGTCAACTATATCGTTTATCACTCTTAACAGTTGATTGGAGCTTTGGTATATTATATCTATGTAATGTTCCCATGCGTCATCACCGGGGCCTTCTTGTTTTAACAACCTGGAGAACCCCATTATACCATTCATTGGAGTTCTGATTTCATGTGACATATTAGCGAGGAATTCAGATTTTAGCCTGTCGCTTTCTTCCGCTTTTTCTTTAGCTCTTTTAAGTTCTTCCTCTTTTTGTTTTAGCTGGCGAATATCGGTGAATGTTACGATTGAACCATCGAATTTTTGGTTTTTATCTATGTGGCTGAAAGTGATATAAACAGGAATGATTTCTCCTGTTTTGTGTGTTATTTTAGTTTCAAATGATTCTTTCTCTTGAATTTCTTTGTTTTGGATCTTTTCCAGCACGTTTGGCCTATCCTCCTGGCTTAATAGTTTGTTCCAATGCATTTTAACTAGTTCTTCATCAGTATAACCGGTTAAGTCCTGTAATGCCGGATTGGAAAAAACAATCTTTCCTTCTTTATCTTCAACAAGCAAACCTTTGCTCATTGAGTTTATAATCAGCTCATTGAATTCTTTCAAATACTTAATCCTGTCTTCTGCCTTTTTCTGTTGAGTGATGTCTTCTTTAATAGCAATAAAATTTGTAATATTCCCTGATTTATCCTTTATTGGCGAAATACTTGTTTTTTCCCAAAAATATTCTCCATTCTTTTTTTGATTTTTTATAACTCCATGCCATTCATTACCAGCTTTTAATTTTTCTAACAAATTTTTCTCTTTATTTCCTTCTATGAACTCCGGTTTTATAAAATCCGCTTCTTCACCTATTATATTTTCTTTAGCGTAGCCGGTAGTTTTTTCAAAATGTGGATTGGCATATTCAATGATTCCCTTTGTATCGGTGATGATTATTGAGGAGGTGCTTTGTTCAATACCGGTGGATAGTTTTCTGATTTCTTCTTCTGCTGCTTTTGCTTTCTCTTGTTCATATTTTAATTTGAGTGCATTTCTTACAGCCGGGCCCAGGCGTAAAAGCCGTTCTTTTAGCACATAATCCCATGCTCCTGATTTGATAGTATCTACAGCGGTTTCTTCGTCAAGTGTTCCGGTAACAACGATGAAAGGAATATCCGGTAATTTTTCTTTAGTAATTTCCAGGGCAGAAAGGGCGTCAAATTGTGGCAGACTGTAATCAGACAGGATCATATCCAATTCATATTCATCAATTGCCTTTATAAAATCCGCTTCATTATCTACCACATAAAGATTGTTAATATTGATGTTGTTTTTTTTAAGTTCAACCTTGATTAATTCAGCATCTGAAGGGTTATCTTCAAGTATTAGTATGTCTAAATATTGTTTCATTTGAATATCTTTTTTTTGAACCATATAAGTTCATATAAATTTGGATTTTATTAGAATATTGTTCTATTGTTAGATTGCTGTTATATATTTTAAAAGAGCGTTCTATTCATTTCCTTTTGCCTACATTGTGTGAAATAGAAGGTTTTCTTAACTGCCTTTTTTTCAACAGAAAAAGCATAAAGAATAAATATACTCAAAGTTTTGGTCTTTATCAAATAAGAGATAAGTAAAAGTAAAATGTGGTTCCTTTTCCGGGTTCACTTTCTACCCATATTTTTCCCCCGTGTTTGTTGATAATTCTCTGTACCAGGCTGAGCCCTATTCCGGAGCCTTTAAATTCATCTTCTTTATGTAATCGCTGAAATGCCCCGAATACTTTGTCCACATATTTCATGTCAAAACCTTCGCCATTGTCTTTAATATAAATTATGGTTTTATCCTGCTCCTTTATCTCACCAATTTCTACTTTGGGTTTATCCTTTTTTGCTGAAAATTTTAATGCGTTAGAAATTAAGTTGTTGAAAACAATCTTCATCATCGAATAATCTGCATATAAATTAGAGAGCGGATTTAAATCAAATTCGTGATGCGTATAATCTGAATTTTTAGATTGCTCTTTATATGCCTCTTTTACAAGATTTGCCGTATTAATATTATCGAAATTCAGGGATTTGCTTCCCAATTTAGAAAAAGCAAGCAAGTCTGTAATAAGCGCATTCATTTTTTGTACATTACTTTGGATCAAATCCATATATTTCATTTGGTCCTCATTCAACATATCTTCACATTCTTCTTTTAATATTTTTGTAAAACCTGATAAAGCCCTTAATGGAGCTTTAAGGTCATGAGAAACTGAGAATGAGAAGGATTCAAGTTCTTTGTTTGTTTCTTCGAGTTGTGCAGTCCTTTTTTTCACTGTTTCTTCAAGTTCTTTGTTCCAGTTTTTTAGTTTAAGTTCTGCTTCTTTCTGTTTGCTGATGTCTATATGAATACCTACAACCCGCAGGGGTTTCCCATTTTTATCTCTTTCAACCACAGTGCCCCTGTCAGCTATCCAAAGATATTCCCCGGATTTTGTTTTTAAGCGGTGTTCGGTTGCATAGATTTTGGTTTTTCCCTGTAAATGTTCATCAAATGTTTTTTTTACTTCAGGCCAGTCATCCGGGTGAGCAAGGTTTTTCCATGTGTTGAAATTCTGGGTGATTTCACCGGGATCATATCCCAACATCCTACTCCAATTGTCATTAAAGAATACATCTCCTGTTTTTACATTCCAATCCCAGAGTCCCAGTCCAACACCATCAATAGCTAACTTTAGCCGTTCTTCACTAATACGCAAAGCTTCCTGTGCTGTTTTCAGGTTTGTAATGTCAGCGAAGGAAGCAACTCTGTATTCTGTGTTTTTAATCTTATTTATAGTTATTCGTATAAATTTCAGGTTACTGTTTTTGTCAAGAAATTTGAACTCATATTTGTTTGGAGCTTCATCAGAATTTTGGCTGCGCAACTTGTGATAATGGAGCATTATTTCCAGGTCATCTTTATGAATAAAATCAGGCCACAACATTTGCCCTTCAATTATTTCTCTGCTATATCCTGATAACTTTTCAAATTCCTTGTTACATCGAATAATAACTTTGTCGTCTCCAAAGATGAAAGTTGCGGTTCCTGTAGTTTCAAATAAAATCCGGTACCATGCTTCATTTTGTTTTAATTTTCGTTCTGCTTCTTTTCTTTCTGTTATGTTTCTTCCTACTAATAGGACAGAATTTGATTGGTCTTTATGCGTTATTGGCGATGAGCTTATTTCCAGCGTTAGTTTTTTTCCATTAGCTTTTATAATCGTACTTTCATATAAAAATGTTGAGCTGTCCCCCTGCTTCCTGCTTTCTTTTCGATGTTCAGTGTTTTCCCGGCCTTCCGGAGACGACATAAATTCGTTTACATTCTTTCCCTTAATTTCTTCCGGTTTTAATCCGAGATATTCAGCACCTGCATTGTTCATATACTGAATGTACCCGTTAATATCGTGGATACATATTATATCCCTTGCCGTTTCAGCTAATATGCGATAATTTTTTTCACTTTCGCGGAGCGCTTTATTTGCCTCTTTATTTTCCGTAATATCCATGATAAAACCTTCCAGGTACATACGGCCTTTGCTGTTTCTCTTTACAAACTGCCCTCTTTCCCACATCCAGCGCTCAGCTTGTGAGGAGGTGACAATTCTGTATTCCATTTCAAAGGGCTGCTGTTGTTCTACGGCCTTTTGAACGTTATTCCAGACATATTGCCGGTCTTCTTTGTGAATCAGGTCAGCATACGAAAGTTTATTGTTGTCTATTAACTCCTCTTGTTTGTATCCGGTCAAACGTTCGCAGCCTTTGCTTAAGTAAGCCATACGCCAATCTTTCGTATTTTCACAGCGGTATACCATTCCCGGAAGATTGGTGATTAGCGTTTCAAGTATTCTTCTGTTTTCCTTTTCTGCGAGCTCAACATTTTTTTGTTTTGTAATATCTATACCTATTCCCCCAAGCAGAGGAGCTGCTTTTTTTCTTTTTATAGGGAATTTATAGCTCTTGAAATAACGGTTTTTCCCGTTTTTATCAATTAATGTTTCAAAGAACTCGGTTTTCTTCCCCTGTAAAACCTCACGGTCATTTTGATCTAACTTTTTTGCCGTTTGGGGATTAAAACTTTCCTTGTTGGTTTTATGCAGCCATTTATCTCCATTGAGTTCCTTGCTGATGTAATTGTTAACATAAATAGTTCTCAGATTTTCGTCCTTTATAAATATTGCATTGGGCATTTGATTCATAAAAGCAGTGAACAGTTTATTGCTTTCTTTCAGGCATTCTCCTGTGCCTTTATAGTTGCAGGGATTAATAATGATTTCAATTCCCTGTGTTTTGTGTTGTAACTCATCAACAACCGGTTTGATTCTGATATTGGCTGAAATATTATTCCCGCCATGCAGTGGTATATCTATCGTTTTTTCTGTTTCCTGAATATTGGCGGTGAGTAAATGTTCTGCATCCGGAATACTTTGAATTAGTTCTTTGTTGAAAATAGCTGAGGCCGGTTGATTTATCATTTCTTTTCTTGTGTGACCGAAAAGTTGCTCAGCTCCATTGTTGCAATCGAGAATTTTTGAGTTTTTGCCTTTGGCATCAGTGAGAAAAAAACCGAATTCTTTAGTGTTATGCATTAACGTATTATGCACATTATTTTTATAGGCTAACTCCTTTTCCAGTTGGTTTATACGTTCTTTTTGCTCTTGGTATGTAGGGCCTGAAGTCATAATATTAGTTTTCTGAAAGGTAGATAAAAATTAAAGTTACTATTTAAAACAGAGTTTGTCAAAAGATGTTTTTTATCGTTTGATTTTTATTGGTACATTGTTCTATTGTTGTATTGTTAGATTGCTCTATTGTTACATTGTTCAATTGCTAAATTGTTCAATTGTTAGATTGCTGAACTTAAAAATCAGATTCGTTTCATTCTAATTTTATTCTTTAAAATTTTCTGGCTTGTTGTATCTTTACTGTTTTTTTAGAGAAGATCAGATTATGAATACAGAGTTTGTTGTTGGGATAGTAGAAGATAATTTGCTGGGCTATGTGTTAAAGCCTTTTTTGATGACAAAACCGGAGAATAAAGGGTTTTATCCGATTGAGGCTCAGTTGAGTGAGCTGAATTTTTCCAGGTATGAAGCCGATTTAAATCCTGTTCAGAAACGTATTTTTCATTTTTCACAAGAATACAGCGAAAAGAATATAAGCAAAATTTTTGGCAAAGGTAAAAAACAGGCCACAAAAGACTTTTTCAAGAAACTTACCCGGGATTATGCACAAGAAAAAATCAGGACTTTTATTGAAAGGCGGCATGTGAAAATTATTGAAGAGCTCAGAGATTCTGATATTGAGGTATATTTTAAAGATAATTACAAATTTATAAATAAAAGCAATTTTGTAAATGTACTCCGTGACTCCGCCCGAACTGTATTCAATATAATTAAAGAGGAAAGTTCGACACGTTATTTCTTATCTATCGATCAGAACGGTTCTGCAATACACCTAAAAGACAAACCATATTATATCCTTTCACATGACCCTTGCCGGATTATTGTAGAGGATCAATTATATTCTTTTGATGATATTGATGCCAATAAATTGAAACCGTTTTTTGTGAGGGAATACATAGATGTTCCTCAAAGGATAGAAGAGAAGTGGTATAAAGATTTTGCCTTGCAGAATATTAAAAAATACCAGGTGAATGCTGAAGGCTTTGAGATTGAAACTCCTGAACTTGAGAAAATTCCAGTTTTGTCACTCGAGTATGACCTTAAGTATTATCCTGTGTTGTGTTTGTGTTTTTATTACGGAAAAGATAAATTTTATGCAAATACGGGGCAGTCGAACATCGTTCATCTGAATACTGAAAACGGGGAATACCGGTTTTCCAAAATTGAAAGGGACAGAAGCTGGGAAAATGAAATTATTCAGCGCCT
>JBNJFT010000129.1:0-6694 GCA_051747065.1 Bacteroidota bacterium
AGTTTCGCTATCTGACTTATCCATTCCTTTGGTATGTCTTCGGCTGTGTAAATCAATCCGGCCAAACCACCTGTTACTGCTGCGGTTGTATCTGTATCTTTGCCTAAATTCACAGCTTTCAAAACCGCATCTTTATAGCTGTTGGTTGTTAAAATAGACCAGATCGAGGCTTCCAGGGTATAAATCACATAAGTATCAGAATAAATATCTGCTTCCTCTAATTTATCTATTGTTCCCTTTGTTATCCGATCAAATTTGGACATCTCTTCATGGTCGATACGAAGCGTTTTTGTTAAACTAAAAAAACTTTCATTTGCTTTCTTATATGCAGATTGAGCTGAACTGCCGTCAACGATAAAACGGGCAAATTCGAGATAATAATAACAGGATAAAGTGGACCGAACGTGAGCGTGAGTAATGGCCGAAACCTCACGTATAATCTCATAGCGCTCAATTTCGTCTTCTATCTGCTTTACATAAAAAAGCAACGGCATAATCCGCATCAGGGAACCATTGCCATTTGAATTTTCATCTGTTTCTCCGGACAGTTCAGGTGGCACTTCTCCTTCTAGTCTATGAATTGCCTTTTCCGTGGTGTTCCCTACATCAAACACTTCGCCGTAGGGTGTCCAGTGATTATCGTAAAGCCAGCTGACAAAACTGTCCGCAATATTCTGAAGATTGAATTCCCTTGAAAGCTCATCGGCCAGGCAAAGTGCCAGTGAGCTATCATCCGACCATGTGCCGGGCGGTTGGTTATAAGTTCCGTAACCAGTCATATCGGTGAGCGGATGTTCTTTCAGCGTCTCCCGGTTTTGAAACTCAACAGGAACGCCCAGAGCATCCCCGACTACTAATCCTAACAGTGCATTTCTTATGGGATGTGTCATATATTTATTGTTTATTGTTTTGAAAAATTTAAGTTGAACTTAACAATTAACAAAACAGAAACCATATTGATCAAAAATTCAGTTTTAATAACGTGATTTGACAATCTAACCCGAATTATTCAAGAATAATTCTGACGCTATTGAAAAACCTGGCTTTTTACTTCAATAAATTTCGCAAAAAGCCGGTTTTTCTAATGCGGGGTTGCCTGCATCCATCCCGCAAACCCTCCCACATCCACAAACTTCACTACGTTCGTTTGTGAATAATGCAGGCTAAGTTATAGCAAAAACTTCCAATTAAATCTTTAGTTCCCTTTCAAACCCTGACTTAGTGTATCATAAATGGTTTATATAAAAAAAATCAATTCTTCTTGTAATAAAAATCAATTCTTAGTGTCAAAATATTGAAACATATAAATATTTAGAACCATGTATGTTTTCAAATGTCAAATCAAAAAACAAAAGGATTATGAAAGGAACAAAAATTTTAATTGCGGTAGTTTTATTAGCTGTAACTTCAATGGGATACGCTCAAAAAGGTGTAGGAAATAATTCGGGAATCGCACGCAGTAATTCGGTAAATGAAATCGAACAAATATCCGGGGAATTGCAAAAGATCATCACTGAACCCTGTACACAAACAACCGGCCGATATTCAAATGGAACTCATTTATTGGTAAAAGATGATGAGGATGAAACTCTCAATGTACATCTGGGCCCCACTTATGTAATGTCCGAAATAACTGATCAGCTAAAAACCGGCGAAGAAATTCAGATGAAAGTAGTTGGTACAGAAGACCTGCCTGATCACAATTACATAGCAAAAGAAATTCAAAGCGGGGAAGAAGCTCATGAAATCAGGGATTCAAACCTCAAGCCTTTCTGGGCCGGTAACAACGCAAAACGAAGAGGCAGAAAGCAGTGAAAAGCTGGCAGTAGTAGTAACAACAGACACTCGGCAGCGAAGAGTCAAACCTGACAGCGCCTTCAAGGCCTGTCAGTGTTTTGAACAAAAAAGTAGTAGACACAATTAATCCCCAGTATCTGGATGGAAATAAAGTCTGGTCATTACTCAAACCAGCCTTAAAACTCTATCCGAATAATGGGGATTTATCGTTAATTCAGATGAACATGAGTGCCAATTTACTTATTAAACCAATTCTTTTTGTTTTTGTCTTATATGTACAATAACATTTATAAATCTTTTTTTTTATATGCCGAAAAAATCAATTTCTCAAAAAATAACTATTTTCTTAATTATATTTTCTTTGTCAACCTTCGCCTCATTATCAAATGACAACAAAACACTTCAGGACACAACCAGAAATGAATCTTCTGACGACAATTTAGAGGTATTTCTTGATCTTCAGTATTGGACGGATAAAAATTTCATACAACAGGAGATTCCTATAGTTGATTATGTGAGGGATAAGGAACTTTCCAATGTGCATATTATCATGTCAAGACATAGAGCAGGTCAGGCTGGTACCATTTATGAAATAAGGTTAATTGGTCGC
Source organism: Bacteroidota bacterium (assembly GCA_051747065.1). Classification (GTDB taxonomy): domain Bacteria; phylum Bacteroidota; class Bacteroidia; order Bacteroidales; family UBA12077; genus JAGXLC01. The sequence goes on from JBNJFT010000129.1 coordinate 2,408, forward strand.
CGCGATTTCAGCGGAATGGATAATGAATTAGAATATTGGTCCCCGGCATCCGAAACCGAACACGAAACCCGGAAGGGCTATACAAAGATGATAAAAGTCGGACTCGCCCCGTATATTGCCAGTGATGGAAAAATGATGGACAAACTGTCCATAGAATATGAAACAGATAGCATACAAGCCAACGAAATGGAAGAAACAGATCCCTGGAAAAGATGGGTGTTTGAAATCTATGGCGGAGGCTACTTTGATTCCGAACAAACACGCAACTCAATGCATATCAGATATGGGATATATGCGGATAAAATCACAGAAGACTGGAAAATCAGGGCAAGACCATATTTTAACTACAACTATGATGATTATGAAGTCAATGGTTCCTCTATTACGACAACTACCCACAGAGATGGGTTTCATGGGTATTTGATAAAAAGCATTGGAAAACACTGGGGCGCCGGCCTGTTTACCGACTTATTATCAAGCACCTATCACAATATGGACTTTCAGGTTGAAACATCACCGGGGATTGAATACAGCCTTTTTCCTTATAGTGAAGCCACAAAACGTTCAATCTCTTTTGCTTACAAACTTGATTTTGCTTACAATGATTATATAGCCGAAACTATTTTTGAAAAAACAGAGGAAACGTTGTGGGGGCATTCACTTGTGCTTTCGGCTGATTTTCGTCAGCCGTGGGGAAGCATTCGGGCAGGAATTACCGGATCTCATCATTTTCACGACTTTAGCTCAAACCGGGTTGAGCTGTTTTCCTCGTTAAGTTTAAGATTATTTAAAGGGTTCTCGTTAACTTTAGACGCAGAATTTGATTTCATCAATGATCTAGTTGCAATTCCTATGGAAGATCTGTCTACTGAAGAAATACTTTTGGAGCAACGCAGAAGATCAACCAACTACCAGTTTGACGGTCATATTGGCTTTACTTATACTTTTGGCTCAGAACTCTCGGCTGACTATAATCCAAGATTCTAAGGCCCCGCTCAGCGGAATAACGTAAAAGACGCTCGGCGGAATTTACTCGCTTTCGCTTCCCGTAAACAGGACAGTCTGTGAGATCGCTTCGCTAAGTTGCAATTTCACTGCCTCTTTAAGAAAAAAATAACCCCGAAAACGGCCAAAATGATTAAAAAGCAGGGTCAAATTTTAAATAGAATATTATAAAACGCTCATTCTCTAAATTAACACATTAAAATACCAGATACAATATTTTTGTATTTCGTTGATAATTAGCTTTATCGTGTTCTGAGTTCTGAATTCTGAATTCTTATAGAAATTTAGCCGGTACTTCTGAATCTGCCTAACGAACCCCTGCCAGGGGTTTGCAGCTCTGGCAGAGTTGAATAGCCTAAAAGTTCCGATCTTACTTGCAATTTGAAAGGTCAGGTGGTTTCTTATTCCGGTTTTTTACCCGATGATTTTCAGTCTTACCCGAAAGATCGCAACTTTCGGCTTCGAACCCACAACCCGAAACCCGAAACTCGCAACCCGAAACTCCTCCCCCAACTGGCGCAAGCGTCCGCTTGTGCCCGCTTTGAAATATCCGTGTCAAAACGGGTTGTTGAGAATATGCATTGCCGTTTTTTTGTCTTTTTCCAATTGATTCACAAGTTCTTCCACTCCTTCGAATTTCTTTTCTTCTCGTATCCTCTTTACAAAATGAATATAGATCTCTTTGTGATAGATATCTTCTTCAAAATCAAACAAGTGAACCTCAATGCTTTTGCGGGAACCATATTTGTCAAAAGTTGGACGGTATCCAATATTCAGCATTCCTTTATGGGTCTTTCCGTTGATATTTGCAATCACGGCATAAACGCCATCGTGAGGAATTAATTTATACGGTTCCTGAACTTCAACATTTGCAGTAGGGAAGCCTAATTTTTGTCCAACCCGGTTTCCGCCTACAACATAACCCTTGATAAAATATTGGTACCCCAGATACTCATTTGCAATATGAATCTCACCATTTAGAAGTATTTCTCTGATTTTTGTTGAACTGATTTTAACACCATTTACAAGTTCTGCATCAATTCGTTCAAGTCCGAAATTGTATTGCCGCGAGCATGATTTCAAGTCATTGTATCCGCCTTTCCTTTCTCTTCCAAAGTGATGATCATAACCGACAAGCAGAAATCGAATATGCAACTTGTCAACCAGGATCTGCTCGGTGAATTCACAGGCTGAGAGTTGACTCAATTCTCTATTAAAGGGTAGAACGACCAAATGATCTACCTTCGCTTTTTCCATGAGGATTTTCTTTTCATCCAGCGTGTTGATTAAACGGAGATTATCCAGATCTTTGCCTAAAAATAACCGGGGGTGTGGCCACAGTGTTATAACGACTGATTCTCCGTTATTGGCGAGGGCTTTTTCCTTTAGCCGGTTGAGCAGTTTTGTATGTCCCCTATGAACACCATCAAAGACACCGATGGTTGCTACAGGATTTTTTGCTGAAAACTGATTTATATCGTAATGAACTTTCACAGTTACTTTTTTAACGAATACAAAATTATAAAAGTAATTTAATTTATTGTAACTAAAATGTTGAATTAATGGAGCCTGTCTGTAGTTGTTGTTTGTAAGCTTATGGCGAATCCTTACATTGCCATGTCAAATGTTCCCCGTTGTCTGAAAAATTTTCTCAGTCCAATAACCCTCTTTTTATGATTTTATTAATTCCAAATTCATTCCCGTTTCATTCAAAAAATATATCTTCGTAATTTGTGTTTGATAATAATATATGTTGAGTGAAAAAGTTTTTAATATACAATCAAACAAAAAGTTAGTAAATATTCTAAGTTGTGGTCATATTTAAATTTCTAAGATTATGAAAAAGTTGATTTTATTTTTCTCTACTGCCTTGATAATACAAGCATGTAGTTCAAACCCCAATGAATTTAGTATTGAGGGAGAATATAAGAATGCACAGAATGAAAAAGTTGTTTTGATGCAAATGAAAAGTAATAAGATGGAGAAGGTTGATTCTGTACGCCTTGAAGAAGACGGACGATTTGAATTTACCGCTTATACGAACATTCCGGAATTTTATGTAGTTCAGGCTGATAAATCAAAAAATATAACACTTTTGGTGAAACCTTCCGATGATATCTCTCTAACAGCCGACATGAAAAATTTCAATAACACGTATGATATTGAAGGCTCGGAAGATTCCAGAAAAATAATGAACTTACGGAGAAAGCTGGAAGACAATATTGCAAAACTTGATTCTCTGGGAAATTTTTACAGGGAAAATCCGGACGATGAAAATACCGGTGATTTGAGAAACCGCTTGAATAAGGTTTCTCAGGAAATTGTTCAGGAACAGAAGGAATATACAAAACAGTTTATTGATGATAACCTGAATTCGATGGTAAGTCTTATGGCTCTTTACCAGCAGTTAGGACCGAGGAGTTATGTTTTAGATCCCAAGGAGGATTTTGAATATTTCGAAAAAGTTGATTCTTCTTTGATGAGCCAATATCCGAATTCTGAGTCTGTAAAGTCTCTTCATTCACAGGTTACTGATATGAAAAAAAGAAAGGAGTCTGAAGCACAGAGTTCTAAAAGACTGGGTTCCGGCCAGACAGCACCTGAAATTGCTTTGCCGGATCCGGAAGGAGATACAATAGAACTTTCTTCACTAAGGGGACAATATGTTCTCCTCGATTTTTGGGCTTCATGGTGTAAACCCTGTAGAGTTGAAAATCCAAACCTGGTTAAGGCTCACAACCGATTTAAGGATGAAGGATTTGAAATTTACCAGGTCTCTTTGGACAAAAAACGCTCTGCATGGGAAAATGCTATTGAAAAAGATAATTTGAACTGGATTCATGTCAGTGATTTGAAATTTTGGAATTCTTCGGCCGCTAAAACCTATAATATTCAAAGTATTCCGGCAAATTTCCTGTTAAACAAAAAAGGTGAGATTATAGATAAAGATCTGAAAGGGGATGCTTTGCAAAAAAAACTAAATGAATTGTTTTCAGAAGAATAATATTGTTTTTTGATTCGCATAAAAAAGTTAAACGACAGATGCTTGCTTTGACAAAAAAGTAGCATGAATGTTTGACAAAACATAACAACTTAAAGGTTAATAAAAACAGAGAATTATGATAAAAAAGGGGGTTTTTCTTTTTATTTTTAGTGTTGCTTTTATAGCTTGTCAGAATGAGAATAGTTTTAAGATAGAAGGAACGTTTGAAGACCTTTCGAATTCAACCGTTTACCTGAATGAAATGGGTCTCAGCAATAGTGAAGTAATAGATTCCTCAA
>JBNJFT010000130.1:0-6598 GCA_051747065.1 Bacteroidota bacterium
GAGGATGAAATGCTTCTGATCGGTCTTGATATGAAGATGTTTTACGCAGGGCCTAAAGAAGCGGTTATGCATTCTATTTATCGCCAGAATTATGGATTTACAAATATAGTCATCGGCCGTAAACATGCAGATGCGCCTTTTGATGATGGCACAGCAATTTGGGGAGACTTTGATGCACACAATATTTTCGACAACTTAAAAGGAAATTTAGAAATAGAACCCGTTAAAGTTGGGTTTGCTGCCTTCTTCAAAGAAATAAACAGAGTGGGCTTAATTAAAGAATTTGAGCCAAAAGGGTATCATACTGTTTTTATCTCCGGCAAAGAAGTAAGGAAAAAATTGCAAAATGGCGAAGATGTGGATGAGCGGATTCTGAGAAAATGTGTAGGCGATATCCTGAAAGAATATTTTACAGCAAAGGACAAAACAAAAGTAAGCGAAGACAAAAGAAAGAGCTCCAATGTAGTTTGGCACGATACCGTAATTTCTAAAGAAAAACGCGAAGAAAGAAACGGGCACAGAGGCGTTGTGATATGGATGACCGGGTTGTCAGGTTGTGGTAAATCCACAATTGCCACCGAGTTGGAAAAGACATTATTCGAAATGGATGCAAATGTCTTTATTTTGGATGGTGACAATGTTCGTCACGGTCTGAACGGTGATTTGGGCTTTGCTCCTGAAGACAGAGAAGAAAATATTCGTCGTATAGGTGAAGTTGCTCATTTGTTTGCAGAAGCCGGAACATTAGCAATAACATCTTTTATTTCTCCCTATATTAAAGACCGGGAAAGAGCAAGAAGTTTGAATGAAGAAGGGGATTTTGTGGAAGTATATGTAAAAGCGCCTCTTTCAGTATGTGAAAACAGAGATCCAAAAGGGTTGTATAAAAAAGCCAGAGAAGGTGTTATTCCTGAATTTACAGGTATTTCTGCTCCATACGAAGAGCCAAAAAACCCGGAAATCGTTATCGAAACTGATAAATTAGATGTTCAGCAGTCTGTTGATAAGATTATTGGATATCTTAAACAGGCTAAAATTTTGAAATAGACTGATTTTTTTAACTTTTATAAATTGCCCCAAAAGTACATTATGTTGACTTTTGGGGTATTTTTTGATTAAGTTGATTTGGTTGACTAAGTTGATTGAGTTGATTAAGTTAGGCAGATTCAGAAGTAGAGGCAAATATTAATATGAGCATCAATTAGCTAATGAGTAAGCAGTAAGCACTCTGCAGTAGGCAGTGAACATGCAGCAGATAAAGAATAAGCAAATTGGCCTCCATAATTCGTTTTACAATAACATATGGTTTTGTGAGTTCCTTTCATAAATTAATAATTCCGTAACCTCGCTTTTTAATAATTTTTGCATTTTTCGGGGTTTCGTTTTGCTTAGTTTTGTATATAAATCCCTATAATTCAATATGTTGATTACTTCTGAATGTGCCTAATTAACAATAAATAAACGAATCAACTCAATCAACCCAATCAACCCAATTAACTTAATCAACTCAATTAACTCAATCAACTAAATTAACTCATATTCTTCCAGTGCCTCGTGGATGATTTTGTCGTGATCAAATGCGAGCTCAGGAAGGTTATTTATAGGAAACCATTCGGCTGCTTTTGCATCTGAACCGGCCTGGGTGGTTCTGTCTTCAGGATTTACAAAGCCATAATACACAACTGAAATTGTTCTTCCCCTTGGATCCCGGTCTACATCACCATAGGTTTTAAATTGATAAAGAGTTGTATTTGTGATTCCGGTTTCTTCTTTAAGTTCGCGATAGGCCGCCTCTTCGATGGTTTCATTTATTTCGATAAAGCCGCCGGGGAATGCCCATTTACCTTTAAAAGGAGGATGTTTCCTTTGAATAAGCAATAAGTATGTTTGTTCTTCAGACTTGCAAAACAACAGACAGTCGATGGTTACCGCTGGTCTGGGGTAGTTGTAAGTGTAAGGCATAGATTATTTGTTTTTATCAGATCTCCGGTTAATTGCCAGATAAATAGCTATTATCAAGGCAATTATGGCGATGAGGATATAAAGTCTGATCATCATAATGGTTAAATTAAAAATTAATAATCAATTATATTTTTAATCAGCCGGAGGCTATGTGTATATTTGTCTTTGTCTTTGTTGAAAATTCCCTGATGATCGATCATATCCTTACGTACTTTACCTGAAGCATGAATAATGGTTTGGTCTTTGAGGATTATTCCTACATGCGTGATTTTTCCTTCTTCGTTGTCGAAGAAAGCGAGGTCACCGGGTTTTGCTTCATTTATAAAGCTTATTGTTTTTCCTGAATGAACTTGTTCCGAACTGTCGCGAGGCAACCTTATTCCCGCTATGCGATAAATGATTTGTGTGAAACCAGAGCAATCTATACCAAAAGGCGTTTTTCCTCCCCACAAATAGGGGCAATTAGAGTATTCTAAAGCGATTTTTGTCAGAAAATCCCTTGTGGTTTTGTTTTCATCGAGGTCTTCGTCAAGCACATATTCACTGTTATAAAGTTGAAATGACTTGGATGAACGGTCAAAAAAAGGCAAGATGCTTCCACCGGGTATTAAAAAATTGCTCTTTCGTGTAGTTTCATAAATTTTTGCTATGGGGGCATTAACCACAAATGGCTCTGTATCTGAGAGTTTTTTGAGAAAAATTTCGGGGATTATTACAAAATTTTCCTTATTATTTATCCATCCTTCATAATTATCATACGAGGTCTTAATGTATGACCAGTCGTTTTTAGTTTCTAAAATCTGGAAATCTTCACCAAAGAGAATTTGGCTTGTTAGTTCGCTTTTATGAGATGGAGCAATTCGAACTGAAATGAAGCTGTTTTGAGCTATGCCATATTCCATATTCATAATTTTTTCAAAGGTAAAAAAATAAGGCAGAATTTTATATTAAATTGCAAACTCATGTGAACAAAAAAAGATTCTGAGAGTAAAAAACTATCTTGACAAAGATAACTATCTTGCAATTTACATTTTTCTTTACATTTGTAAAATTAATTATAAACCTATAGCTGATGGAATTTTTTTCTTTTATAAAAGATAAGCATAAGAACATATTTAATATTGGGTTGTTTGTGCTCACAATTCTGATTATAGTTTATCTTTTGCCACGGGAAGGAAAATTTAAGTATGAATTCCAAAAAGGTAAACCATGGATGCATGAGACGTTGATAGCGCCATTTGATTTCCCCGTGTATAAGAAACAGCAACAGGTTGAAACAGAGGAAGACAGCATTTTAGAAAATCTAAAACCCTATTTCAAGTACGACAGTACCGTACATAAAATGCAAAAGGATATTTTCGAAAGAACTTACGAAAGTAATGTTGAATCTTTTTTAACAAAGGACACAAGCAGTAATGAATTACGTTTCTCACGACAGTCCAGGGTTCGGTTTAAGAAAGTCACAGAAACGTTTTATTCTGAAATGGCTGAATTATTGGATGATGTCTATCAGAAAGGTATAATTCAGTCTTCTGAAGTGAATGTTAACTTAGACTCAGATTCGAGAATCGTGATCCTGGAAGATAATGTCGCACGTGAGTATCCATATAGCGAAGTATATAATCAAAAAGAAGCTTATAAGTATTTGGTGAATCAATCTGAAAAGATTGTGAAGAACTTGAAAAAGCAGTATAATTTAAATGATGAAAGAAAACTTGATTTTTTTGAGGATATTGAATTTTACGATTATATTAAACCGAATTTAAATTACGATAAGGAAACGACTGAGCAGGTTAGACAGAGCCTGTTGTCCAATCTTTCTATAACCGAGGGAATGGTGCAGGCCGGCGAGCGAATAATATCCAAGGGAGAGGTGGTCGATGCTAAAACCTACCAGATCCTTGAGTCACTGAAGAGAGAATATGAGGGCAGATTAGGGGGCGAGTATCAATCGAACCTGGTTTTACTTGGACAATTTATTTTTGTTTTTGCTGCCATATTTGTACTCTATTTATTTTTATTTCACTTCAGAATTGAAATTCTGCAAAATATATCCAAAACTATTTTTATTTTGTTACTCGTGATATTAATGATCCTTATATCTACGGTCACAATATCGCTTCAGCCTGAGGTAGTTTATATATTGCCGTTTGCAATATTGCCCATAATGATAAAATCCTTTTATGATGCCCGGCTGGCACTGTTTATTCATATAATTACAGTGATGATCGTTGGCTTTTTTGCTCCCAATAGTTTTGAATTCGTTTTCATGAATTTTACTGTGGGAATTGTGGCAATTTTCAGTTTGACCAGCTTAAATCGAAGGGGAAAATTATTTTTGTCTTCGATTTTAGTAATAGTGAGTTATAGTTTTATTTTCTTTGGATTGTCTATCACCCAGGAAGGCAACATAAAAAATATTGAATGGATGAATTTTGCTTATTTTGGAATGAATGGTGCTATGGTGCTGGCTTCTTATCCACTTATTTATGTTTTTGAGAAAAGCTTTGGTTTTTTATCTGATGTAACTCTTATGGAGCTTTCTGATACGAATCAACCTCTGCTTAGAAGGCTTTCCGAAGAATCTCCCGGAACATTCCAGCATTCATTGCAGGTGGCAAACCTGGCTGAGACTGCTGTCTATCAAATTGGCGGTAATTCCCTGCTGGTTAGAACAGGAGCTTTGTATCACGATATTGGAAAGATGGAAAACCCAATTTATTTTGTTGAAAATCAGGATAGAGGTTTTAACCCTCATGAGCATCTGGAATTTGAAGAAAGTGCCAAAATAATCATCGGACATGTGAAAAAAGGAGTTCAGATTGCCGATAAATATAAGTTGCCGGCTGGTATTGTTGATTTCATTCGAACGCATCATGGCACAACAAAGGTGCAGTATTTTTATAAGAGATTTTTAAAAGAAAATGGCCAGGAGGTTGATGACTCAAAGTTTACTTATTCCGGACCTAAACCTTTTTCAAAAGAAATGGCAGTTCTGATGATGTCTGACGCTGTGGAAGCTGCCTCCAGAAGTTATGCTGCTTTGGATGAAAAGACCATTAATAGCCTGGTGGATAATATCATCGACTCTCAGCTAAATGAAGGGCAATTTGAAAATGTGGATATTACATTGAGGGAAATTACCATTATAAAAGGGTTGTTTAAGAAAAAGCTGCAAAACTTTTATCACGCCCGAATTAAGTACCCAAAGTAGTTGAAAGTGATTAAGTTAATCAGGCATTTTCAGAAGTAGAGGTAAATATTAAAACGGCCATCAGTTAACTGAGAAGTAGATAGTATTTAGTAGTTAGTAGGATGGCGGAAAGACGCTTGATGTGGATAGGCAAGAAGTAGAGGCAAATATTAAAATGAGCATCAATTAGCTAATGAGTAGGCAGTAAGCACTCTGCAGTAGGCAGTGAATATGCAGCATGTAATGGATAAACAAATTGCCCCCATAATTCGTATTAGAATAACCTAAAGTTTTGTGAGTTCTTTTTTTATCTCGATAATTCCGTAACCTCGTTTTTTGATAATTTTGGTTAATTTTAGTGCTGAGAATTACCATTCAGGCCTGTAATAAGCTAATAATTATAGTTTTAAGTTTTTCTGAATGCGCCTAGGAAATTTCAGAAGTACCGGCTAAATATCTATAAGAATTCCTGCCGGCCGCCTGCCTGGGCAGGCTGGCAGAATTAGGAATACAGAATACGAACAGTTTAACTATCAACGAAGTATAAAAAAATTGTGTCTGGTTTTTCAATGTGTTAATTAAAAGAATGAGCGTTTTATAATATTCTATTTAAAATTTGACCCTGCTTTTTAATCATTTTTTGCATTTTTCGGGGTTTCGCTTTGCTTAGCTTTGTTGTTAATTTATTGTAATTCAGTATATTATCTGCACCTGAATACGCCTAATTAAGTTGAATAAGATATTAGAAGTCACTTTCTCCACTCAATTAACTCAATTAACTCAGTTAACTCAGTTAACTCAATTAACTCAATTAACTCAATATACTTTAATTATTCCTCATAATAAAATGCTTCATGACCCGGATAAAATAACTTTTCCCGTGCGGTTTTCTCCGGGAAGAGAAAATATTTCAGTTCTGCTTCGCTGCATATATCTCCATTCTGGTCAGACAATTCGGAAAAGATATAGGCAAAACGCTTGTCAGTTTTGATCAGTTTTGCGCGTACTGTTAATTTGCCTTTGTTTACGTATGCTGCCTTTTTAAACTTGACTTCAAGATTGGCAGTCACTCCGCCGGTTTTTGCCTTCACATAAACGACCCAACTCGCTATTTCATCCAGCAGAGTAGTTTGAATTCCGCCATGTAAAACATTGCCGTATCCCTGCAGATATGACTTTGGTTCCCATTCACTTAGCAGGTATTCTCCATCCTCATAAAACTCCAGCTGCAAGCCGTTGGGATTGTCCGGCGAGCAACCAAAACATTGATAATTTTCAAATTCCCTGAACGGATTTCTTAATTTTTTCATACAAATATTGTTTTTTTTGAACCATATAAGTTCATATAAGTTTGTTTATTTTAGAATATCGTTTTTTTATAGTTATTTTCCTTATTTGAATAAATTGTATCTATTATTCTTATTTTGAATGAATTACAAAACA
>JBNJFT010000131.1:0-1760 GCA_051747065.1 Bacteroidota bacterium
ATATGAGCAGAATATGGCTTGTCCAGATCATAATCATAATTCCGGCAATAATTCAAAACATATTCATCGGTACCAAAGAATACATAAATCGAATCGATATAAGAAATGCGTTCAAGATTCCGGCTTTCAAACTTTTGGAAGGGTTTCTCTACAAGTTTTGTGCCCTTTCCCTCTTCTTTTGGCCGGAAAACCTTTACCATTCCATCATCCCGGATCCAACAATTACCTTGAGGATCTTTGCTAAGAAGGGTAACCGCCCCTTCAACCTGAAATTTTTCATTCAGTTTTTCGTGACTCTCAATAGAATCGGTTTCGGAATTATACTTATAAATACCAAAATGGTTTGGGTGTGTGATAACCATTTTTCCGTCAAACCTATAGACCCAATTTCCTTCTTTAGATGGCAACCCATCTTCCGTAGTATAATGATCTATATTTAAAACCGTATCACGTTTTTCATCAATTTTCAAACGGTAAATCCCGTCTACTTCGTTTGAAACCCAGAGATGCCCGGTAGTGTCAAAAGCAGAAAAACTAATATTTTCATCAAATCCTTTTAATTTATTTCGAACTTTTACTTCATCTCCGGTAAACTGCAAAAAATATACACCTTCTGTACTACATGCCAGGTAAAGATTTTCTTTAAAGGGATCTTTAATGATTTCCCAAACATTGGTTGGGACAGGCAAAACTTCTTTAACCTCATTATCCTTTATAACAAGCACTCCATTATTATGGCCGCAAAGAAGATATTCCCCCGCCTTTTGAAATAACCATGACTGCCCTTTAGACCCCTCAAGAAGCTTCGCTTTATGAATTGTTAAATCTGATGAAAGATCACTCCAGGGTTTAGAATAAACACCAACATCATTACTAAAATACAAATTTCCTTCATGTTTGGTTACGTAATAATTTTGTTTTGGGATGCCATATTTTTCTGTATAATAACGAAAGGGAGAATTCAAATTTAAAAAGGATATGCCATTTGCTAATCCAAGCCAAAGGTTTCCATGATTATCCTGCATCATATCAAAAACCATGTTGTTTTGCAAGCCATTTTCCTTATTGATAAGTTCTTGCGCCTCCCCCTCCTTGTTCATAATCATTACGCCTGCATTTTGAGTTCCCAGGGCAAGCAAATTTTCAGATAGCTGTGTGCCACTATACAACCGATTTTCCACAATAAAATCGCTTACAGGAATATCCCAATAAGTAAATTCTTTCCCATCATAAAAAGCAAGGCCGTCAATTGGGGAAGCAAAAAGAAGAGTATCTTCACTCCATCGGAATAGGGCTCGCGGGGTATGATTTTCGTAGAATTGACCATTTGGGACAAGCCTGGTTCTGCCTTCAGTAAGGCGGGTCATGCCTCTCCCTGCCTCAAAGAAAAACAATTGATCATTATGTTTGAACCCCCAGAAAAACTGATATTTTGTTTTAATGACATCAATCAGCTGATCATCATTGAAGATAAACAATTTATTACGTTCCTGAAAAACAATGCTGTCATTGTGAATAAAAATTTGCCATATATTTCTTACTCTCTCTAAAGAATCAGGCAACAATGAAGTATAAGAGGTGTATTCCAATCTGCCCCCTGAATCTTTTACAAATTTGCCAAATTCATTTTCACCACCTACATATAAATTGTTTTGCTGATCTCCTTTTATCGCACGAACAGCCGAACGATTAGGTAAAAATTTCATCCGCCACTGAGTTCCATCGTATATAAGTAACCCATCTGTATTGCCAAAATACAT
>JBNJFT010000131.1:1860-6575 GCA_051747065.1 Bacteroidota bacterium
TGAATGCTATGCTTTCTTTTCTGCTTATTCCACTTTTTATAAATCTTTTATCCGCTTTTTGTTATAGAATATAATAATATAATAATCTAATTATCAATGCATGTTTATTAGAAGTCAGAGGCTTCATGTGTTAAAACATTTTTTGGGGATTTATTTGAATAACAAACAATCACCAGTTTATCAAATTAATATAGAAACTATAGAACATGCGTAACTATAAGTTCAAAAAACCAGTAAAAAGAGATAAAAGTGTAAATTTTAATTTAAGTAAAGAATTCACTCTATAAAAGTAAAAGGCTTGACGATAAGAGTATAGTTTCTTATATTGAACTCATAAAAACATAGATGGCTCCTTATTTGTTATATTAATAGAAGGTAAACTTGCAATATAAAGTGTTCATAATTTAATAACGAAAAGATTTTTTTAATTTAGCAAAGAAATTTCCTTATAGGATACGAAAAGAAATGAGTAAGGTTAACGAAGAAACATATATACAAGAACAATTTGATGATCTGTTACTGAACAGTTCACAGTGTTATAGTAAGGAAGACCGTGAACTTATTGAGAGTGCATTTGATCTTGCTCACAGAATGCATAGAGGAGTTAATAGAAAATCAGGAGAACCTTACATCATTCATCCTATTGCAGTGGCCAAAATTGTTAGTGATGAAATAGGGCTGGGCGCAGAAGCTGTTGCCTGTAGTCTTCTACATGACGTTGTTGAAGACACTGAAGTTACATTAGAAGATATACAAAATGAATTTGGTGAAGTTGTCGCAACTGTAATTGATGGTCTGACAAAAATATCAGAAGCTATTGATCAAAAGGAATCGCTCCAGGCAGAGAATTTCAGAAAAATCTTGATGACTTTAACCAAAGATGTGCGGGTTATTATCATCAAATTAGCAGACAGACTACACAACATGCGTACTTTGGATGCCATGCCTCCAAACAAACAAATTAAAATCGCCGGAGAAACAATATACCTATATGCACCTCTTGCCCATAGACTCGGGCTGTATTCCATAAAAAATGAATTAGAAGATTTAAGTCTCAAATACCGGCATCCAAAAAAATATAAGGAAATAAAGGAAAAATTAGAAGAAACAAAAGAAGAAAGAAAGCATGAGATAGAAAAATTCATTTTTCCTATTAAAAAAAAGCTGGATGACAACAATATATCTTTCAACATAGTTGCAAAACCAAAGCCGGTTTATTCCATCTGGAATACAATGCAACAAAACAATCTCACATTCGAAGAAATTCAGGATCTATTAAACATTCGGGTGGTAATTGATCCTGTTAAAAATAAGTCTGAAAAAGCTCAATGCTGGGATGTATATTCATTAATTACCGATCTGTATATTCCAAAACCAGAACGCATAAGAGACTGGATAAGCTCTCCAAAATCCAATGGATATGAAGCTCTTCACATAACAGTAATGGGGCCGGAAGGCAAATGGATTGAAGTCCAGATACGCTCCAAAAGGATGGACGATTTTGCTAAGAAAGGGTTTGCTGCCCGCTGGAAATATAGCAACAAAGAAGAAAGAAACGAAGAACTGGACAAATGGCTTAACAAAATTCATGAACACCTCAAAAACCAGAATGCAAATGCAATGGAGTTTCTGGATGAATTCCGGCTAAATCTATTTTCTTCCGAAATTTTTATTTTCACGCCCAAAGGAGATATAAAAACACTTCCTCAAGGATCAACCGCACTAGATCTTGCCTATGACATACACAGTGAAATTGGCAATAAAGCTATCGGAGCAAAAGTAAATCATCAATTGGCTCCGTTAAGTCAAAAATTAAATAATGGTGACCAGGTTGAAATATTGACTTCTAACAAACAAAAAATTCAGAAAGAATGGCTTGACTATGTCTTTACAGCTAAAGCCAAAGCCAGCATAACCAATGCCATTAAAGCTGAAACAAAAAACAGAATAGACAAAGGCAAACAGATTCTTACTAAGGAATTGGCTGAAATGGGTTTAAAACCTAACTCAAACTTATTGAGGAAACTCCTTGAAGCATATAACCTTGATTCAAAAGAGGAATTATACAGCAAAATAGGAATGGGAATGATAAAACTTGACAATCTTGATAAAATTGTCAAGAAACATACCAGAAGCAAGTTTATCCGCTATTGGGGCTTGCAAATAGCACGGTCAACCAATATAAATAAAAATAAGAAGTCTAATACCACTTCTGCCCCCAAAAATCCGGATTTTAATTATAAATCCCCGTTCATTATAAGAGAAAAAACAGATGAAAATGCCTTCCCTTATGAAGTTGCTCATTGCTGCAACCCAATACCCGGTGATGAAGTAATCGGATATAAAAACCCGGATAGAGACCTCATAACTGTCCATAAAAGCAAATGCCCTGAAGCGATTAAGTTAATGTCCAATCACGGGGAATATGTTGTTCCCGCAGAATGGACAACTCACAAAATTCTTTCCTTTCTTGCCAATTTACGTATAAAAGGAATTGACAGAATTGGCATCGCAAAAGATATTACATCTCTTATCTCAGGAGAATTAAGCGCAAACATAAGAAAAATAAACATGGACAGTCATAATGGTGTATTTGAAGGCTATATAGAATTATACGTCCACAATGTATCCGACCTGAATAATATCATCCTGAACATAAGTAAAATTAAAGGGGTTGATTCTGTAAAAAGAGTTGAAAATATCTAGAATATTTTTTTAAAATTATTCTAAATAATTCATCTTATTCAGAATTTTTATCCTATTTTTATACTAAAATAAACAACCATGGTCTATGAGTTGCAGTGAAACCTTAGAAACTGTAAAAAAAATATTCAGCAATTATCTTGAAAAAAATGGTCATAGAAAAACCCCGGAAAGATATGCCATTCTGAATGAAGTCTACTCCAGAGATAATCATTTTGATATAGAAACCCTGTATATTTCAATGAAAAATAAAAACTACAGGGTAAGCAGGGCTACACTATATAATACTATAGAATTATTACTCGAAAGCAATCTCGTAGTAAAACATCAATTTGGTAAAAACATTGCTGAATTTGAAAAAGCTTATCAATGCAGCCAGCATGACCATATTATTTGCCAGAATTGTGGCAAAGTAATCGAATTTTGCGATCCGAGAATTCAGGAGATACAAGATACAGTTGCCGATTTAATGGAGTTTGATGTTGATTATCATTCGCTCTATTTCTATGGAACTTGTAAAGACTGTAAGAACAAAAACAACAACAAAAAGAAATAATTTTTATACGTTATTTTAAAAAACATATATAAATCCTCTTAAAAACCTTGGGGATTTTTTTATTTTTAAAACCTGCAACAATTATCAAAACAAAAATTTATGAGTTTAAATGTATTATTAGGGCTCCAATGGGGCGATGAAGGAAAAGGAAAAATTGTCGATGTGTTTGCTTCGAAATATGATGTAGTCGCAAGATTTCAAGGTGGCCCAAATGCAGGCCATTCACTTGAATTTGACAACGTGAAACATGTGTTACATAACATCCCTTCCGGTGTTTTTCACAAAGACACCATCAACATCATTGGGAATGGCGTGGTTGTAGATCCCATTATCCTGAAAAAAGAAATCAATGAACTTAAAGAAAAGGGAATTAATATCAATTCAAACCTCTATATTTCAAGGAAAACCCATCTCATACTTCCGTCACACAGAATTTTGGATGCGGCATCAGAATCTGCAAAAGGAAAATCAAAAATCGGCTCCACCCTAAAAGGTATTGGCCCAACCTATATGGACAAGACAGGTAGAAATGGCTTGCGTATTGGCGATATAGAAGATGATCGGTTTCTGGAAAAATATAACTTTCTTAAAGAAAAACATAAAACTCTACTTAAACAATACGAAGGTTTTGATTATAACATAGAAGAAAAAGAACAAGAATGGTTTGATGCCATAAAATCTCTAAAAAATTATCGGTTTGTGGATAGTGAACATTTAATAAACAAACTGATTCAGGAGAACAAAAGCATTTTAGCAGAAGGCGCACAGGGAACCTTGCTTGATATTGATTTTGGTTCCTATCCTTTTGTCACATCTTCCAATACAATATGTGCAGGAGCTTGTACAGGACTCGGAGTCGCCCCGAATAATCTGGGAAATGTTTATGGAGTTTTTAAAGCCTATTGCACAAGAGTTGGAAGTGGCCCTTTCCCGACAGAGCTTGATGATGAAGACGGGGAAAAACTGCAGAAACAAGGCAACGAATATGGTGCAACAACCGGCAGGCCCCGAAGATGCGGATGGCTCGATCTGCCTGCCTTAAAATATGCGATAATGCTAAATGGAACCACACATTTAGTAATGACGAAAGCCGATGTTCTTACAAAATTTGAAAAAATTAAAGTATGTACTCACTATATAATGGAAGACAACACAAAAATTGATTACTTCCCTTATGATCAATATAAAATAAAAGAACCCGTCTATAAAGAATTCGAAGGCTGGGAAGAAGATATTTCAAAGATTAATAGCTACGATGAACTTCCAACCTCTTTTAAAAACTATATTAAGTTTATTGAAGAGGAAACCGGAGTTCCTGTTAAACTTATTTCTACCGGGCCTGACAGAAAAAGCCTTATCGAGCGGTAAGCAGCGATTTGTTGAGTGGGTCGGGTGGAATAACTATTTCTTACATAGGCACATTCAGAAGTAGAGGATAAAATATCAATAAAAGAAT
>JBNJFT010000132.1:0-6466 GCA_051747065.1 Bacteroidota bacterium
TCAATCAAAACCGCATGTCAATTACTTCTGCGTCAGGATGCTCATCTTTATTGAAGACAAAGGTAGAATCGGGAATCTCTTCATTCACCTCCATGTTTTTAATGATGATGGTATATCTTGCGCCGTCTTTTCCAAATATTTTTGCAGATTGAATTTGGATGTTTCCGGCTTCAATCATTAATCTTATTCTGCTGTAGTCTTCTTCTAAATCTTTGGGGTATAGATCAATCTTGTGATAAGATTTATTGTTTTCCTCTGTTTTCTCAAGGTATTTGTATTTAAAGTCTTTTTCGTAAAGCTCAAACAACTTATTGGGGTGGTTGATGAAGTCTTGTTCTTCTTTGTCTTGTGTAGGTTCTGAAATGTTCACCTCATTCACGTCCCGCAGATGATTCCATTGGGTTTCTCCGTCATAGTAAATGGTGGATTTATTTAGTTTTAGTTTGTATTTATCCCCTTTCATAGCGATTCTGCCACCTGAATGTGTTGTTTCATCTCCTCCCTGAAGGTTTTTGTATTTTACATCAAAATCAGCCTGAATGGTTTCGTAGGACTTGTTTTTTTCAGCAAGTTCATCCAGTATTTTTCCGGCTTTTTCGCCCTGCTGGGCTATTGAGCTTATTGCAAGCAGCAATGAAGCAGTTATTATACCTATAGTTTTATTCATAATTTATTCTTTGTTAAAGTTAGTCAAAAATTGTTCCAGAGTATATTCATCCGGAAATAAAACGTCTCTGGCTTTACTTCCTTCATGTGGCCCGACAATATTAGCGGCTTCAAGTTGATCCATAATCCGGCCGGCGCGGTTGTAACCGATGGCTAATTTCCTTTGAATTAATGAAGTAGAGCCTTGTTGATTTCTTACAATCATACGAGCGGCTTCTTCAAATAAGGGATCCCATTTGTCAATAGTTTTGTTGCTGCCATTTTCGGTTCCTGATTCTTCCTGGTATTCAGGGAGTATGTATGGTTCTCCGAAGCCTTGCTGATTGCTTATGAAGTCAGTTAGTTTTTCCAGCTCTTCAGTATCAACAAAGGCACACTGAACTCTTGTCAGATCACTGCCTGTTGAAATGAGCATATCACCCCGTCCCACTAGCTGATTAGCTCCCGGGCTGTCTAAAATAGTCCTGGAATCTACCATTGATGTTACTCTAAAGGCTATGCGTGCGGGAAAGTTTGCCTTAATAACCCCCGTAATAATGTTTGTGGTGGGGCGCTGTGTTGCTATGATCAGATGTATGCCAATAGCTCTTGCAAGTTGCGCAAGTCGTGCAATGGGGCCTTCTACTTCTTTCCCTGCTGTCATGATAAGGTCGGCGAACTCGTCAATTATTACTACGATATAGGGAAGAAAGCGGTGGCCTTTGTTCGGATTTAACCGTTTTTTAACGAATTTTCTGTTATATTCTTTCAGATTTCTCACATGTGCAGATTTAAGAAGATTGTAACGATTGTCCATCTCCACGCAAAGGGAATTTAGCGTTTTGATAATGTCTTTATTTTCAGTTACTATCGGATCTTCAATATCCGGCAATTTTGCGAGGTAATGGTTCTGTATTTTCGTATACAAGGTTAATTCTACCTTCTTGGGGTCAACCATTACGAATTTTAACTGTGATGGGTGTTTTTTATAAAGCAGGGAGCTGATTATAGCATTTAGTCCAACTGATTTTCCTTGCCCTGTTGCCCCGGCTACAAGAAGGTGGGGCATTTTTGACAACTCAACAACAAATGATTCATTTGAAATGGTTTTGCCAAGGCCAAGCGGAAGTTCGTACCCTGATTCCCTGAATGCTTTTGAGGCAAGCACAGAGCGCATGCTTACTGTTTCTTTGTTTTCATTAGGAACTTCAATACCTATTGTTCCTTTGCCGGGGATTGGCGCTATGATACGAATACCAAGCGCTGCTAAACTTAAAGCAATATCATCTTCTAAATTTTTTATTTTTGAAATTCGAATGCCCGGGGCAGGAACAATTTCGTAAAGTGTAATCGTCGGTCCTACAGTTGCTTTTATCTTATCGATCTGTATCTTATAGTTTCCTAATGTTTCAACGATCTTGTTTTTATTTCTGATTATTTCCTCTTTGTTTATTTGTTTCTCCCCTTCATCACTTTCATATTCTTCAAGTATCTCAAGAGGTGGCATTTCAAAATGGCTTAGCTCCAGAGTTGGGTCATAGTCTTCAATGTGTCTCTCCTGATCAAAATTATCTTCTGTTTCCTGCTTTTTTTCTTCAATTGTTAGCTGAATTTCCTCTTCGGATTCCTGATCCTGCTTTATAGTATTATTTGCCGTTGTATTTTCTGTAACAGCGGCTTCAGATTGTTCCTTTTCAGTGTTGCTAACACTCAGGTTGTCAGTAGATTCATCTTCTTTTTTGCCTGGTTGTTTTTCTGCTTCAGCTTCTTCCGGTTTTGAATATGGATTCTCTGTATTAACTAACTGCGGTTCTGGTTTTGATTCAGCAGCGCCATCGGTTGTTGGTTTTACTAACCTGAGTATAGTATTTGGGAGGTTTTGGAAGAAATTAATCATTTTGGACTTAATTTCAAAAATGGGTTTGTTTATTATAGACAGGATGTAGGCAGTTACCGTAAGAATTATGACAAACGCGGTTCCGGCCTTCCCAATAAAGGCATTTAACCAATGTGTCATAATTACACCATGTCCTCCTCCAAGCCCATTAACGAGGTAGCCATTCATGTCATCCCAGACAAAACCCGTGATTAAGGAAATTAGTATAGTTCCTATGATGGAATACTTAATCGATTTTTTTACCGGCAGGATTTTAATTCGTAGTAATTTTGTTCCGATAACGATCAAAATCAGAGGAAGGGAAAAAGAACCAATTCCAAACCATTTTGCTATGAAGAGGTTTGCAAGTCTTGCCCCAACTTTTCCTCCCCAATTCTCTACCGTTAAGTTTGCGGTGGACACTACTTCACCCCATTCGAAACTTTGGTCCACTTTCCATGTGAAAAAGAAAGAAGAAAAAGCAAGGAGAATATAGATGGCCAGGAAGATAAAGAATAACCCGAGGAAAAATTTATATTGTTCGTTTCTCAGCTTTTTATTGTCAGAGCTATGTTTTGCTTTAGTTTTTCCCATGATGAATAACCTTTGGTCTTGCAATCTCATGCAAAAATAAAGTAAATTACGTGATTAGTTGAAGTGTATTTGTCAGTAAAATGAAGTTTATTTTAACAATTCAATGATTTCCTTCATTGTCTTCTTGTTGATTTTCTTATACTCCTCAGGTATTTCAAACTCTTCAGGCGGAATATCGGTTTGTTTTATTTTTTTTGCCGTAAATTTCATGGGGATGTCGTAAAAATCTAATTGAAATTCTAACAGCACCCCATCGATACTCTCAAATGGGGTCTGATTATTAAAGCCTTTAATGTCAATTTTATCCGTGTAATAAATGAAAAATTGTTCTTTATTCTTCGGATTATCAGAGGGAATAGTAACTTTCGCCTCTTTACAGGTAATGCCTGAAATTTCTTTTGTTGAATCTGTATCCTGAATAATGATATCCTCGGGTTGCCGGAAAAAAAGTGAAGCTTCATCATTTTTTTCTGTATATTTATATTTCTTATCAATAAAATCAACAAGTGTAATATTGGTTCCTTCTTCATATTGTTTGATGTTTGTGAGGTTGAATACCCCTCCCATGCATTTAAGCTGATTTTGCGTATTGTGATCATCGAATATGATCTTCATTTTTTCAGGCAAAAAATTCTCAATAAACACATCTATTGAATCATCTAAATATTCAATATCATATTCAATATAACCTTCTTTGATATTATCAGACTGAAATGGGGCATCTTTACATTGCGAAAGTGAGAGAAGAAGAATGACCGGGATAAAATAACAGCAGATTCGCTTTATAATCATAGAAAAAATCAAATTTTATGTTTATGTAAAAATAGCAAAATAAATTTAATTTGTTATTGCTTAAGGGTGTTTTCCTGTTGCAGTGTATTTACATATATACTTTTATTTTATCTATATATATTATTTTTTGCAATAGTAAAAAGAATTTTTTTTAGATTTGTAACTCTCGAACTTTAAATATAAATTTTTGATTATGAGAAAGTTAGCTGTAATTGCTTTGGGTGGAAATGCGCTATTGCGCGGAAACCAAAAAGGTACGATAGAAGAACAGGAACAAAATGTAACTGATACCTTAGAACATTTACTTTTTCTTTTAGAGGAAGATTACGATATTATTATTAGTCATGGTAATGGCCCGCAGGTTGGTAATCTGTTACTGAAGAATGATGCGGGAGAACAGGTTCATAATTTACCTCAAATGCCTCTGGATGTTTGTGTTGCTGACACACAAGGAGAGATTGGCTACATGATTGAACGCATGATGGTTAATCTTCTGAATAAATACAATTATAAGAAGGATGTTGTGACTCTTGTAACGCAAGTTGAGGTAGATAAAGATGACCCGGCTTTTCAGGATCCTCAGAAACGAGTTGGTAAGATTTATGGAAAAGAAGAAGCCGACAAATTTTCAAAAGAAAAAGGATGGGTCTTTAAAGAAGAGGTTAAGCAGGATGGAGGATGGAGAAGGGTCGTTCCGTCTCCTTTGCCAAAGAGTATAATGAACGAAAATGTTGTTGAAAATCTGGCCAGACAGGGAAATATTGTTGTGGCTTCAGGTGGTGGTGGAATTCCGGTTTATTATGATGAAAAAGGAAGACTTCGTCCATCAGAAGCTGTGATTGATAAAGACATGGCTACTTCACTGCTTGCGGCAAGAATTAAGGCAGATGAATTCTATATTCTAACTGACGTGCCTTATGTGTATATTAATTATAAGCAACCTGATGAGAAAAAACTTGATCCTTTAAGCGTTGCAGATGCTCGCAGCTACCTGGAACAAGGAATGTTTTCAAAAGGAAGTATGGCGCCGAAGATACAGGCTGCAGTTCAGTTTGTTGAAAAAGGCGGCCAAAAAAGTGTAATTACCGAAGCGAATCTTCTGAAAGATAAAACTTACGGGACAAGGATTATTAAGGAGTACGAAAAATAAAGTTAAATTATAAAAATTAAATCTTATGGCTTTTAATATTAGAAACAGAAGTTTTGTAAAACTTTTGGATTTTACACCAAAGGAAATACAACATTTATTGGATCTCTCCGCAGATCTTAAAGCTGCAAAATATGCAGGAACAGAGCAAAAAAGATTAACCGGTAAAAATATAGCTCTTATTTTTGAAAAATCATCTACACGTACAAGATGTGCTTTTGAAGTAGCCGGTTACGACCAGGGAGCTTCTGTTACTTACCTGGGCCCTTCAGGTTCACAAATGGGACAAAAAGAGACCATGAAAGATACTGCAAGAGTATTGGGAAGAATGTACGACGGAATTGAATACAGAGGTTTTGGACAGGAGGTCGTAGAGGAATTGGCTGAACATGCTGGTGTCCCGGTATGGAATGGTTTAACAAATGAGTTCCATCCGACTCAGATTCTGGCTGATTTTCTTACAATGAAAGAGCATACAGACAAACCACTAAATAAAGTGAAATTTGCTTTCCTTGGCGATGCCAGAAACAACATGGGGAATTCTTTACTGATTGGTGCTGCCAAGATGGGTATGGATTTCCGCTCTGTGGCACCAAAAGAAATACAACCTTCAGAAGAACTTGTAAAGCAAGCAAAAGAAATTGCAAAAGAAACAGGAGCAAAAATTCTTGTTACCGACAAGGTTGAAGAGGGAGTAAAAGATTGCGATTTCCTTTATACCGATGTTTGGGTTTCCATGGGAGAAGCAGAAGAAGTCTGGAAACAGCGTATTGAATTGCTCAAACCTTACCAGGTGAATAAAGAATTGCTTGAAAAAACAGGGAATCCGAAGGTGAAATTTTTACATTGCCTGCCTGCATTCCACAACCGTGATACCAAAGTGGGTGAAGAAATTTACCAGAAATTTGGTATTGAATCAATGGAAGTTACTGAAGAGGTTTTTGAATCTGAAGCTTCTATTGTATTTGATGAGGCAGAAAACAGAATGCATACCATTAAGGCCGTGATGGTTGCTACTTTAGGTCAGTAGAGCCAATCCGGTATTTATTTCGGGACTATATATTGAAAAGCAGGGCGTTTGTCCTGCTTTTTTTTTGGTAGTTTCAGAAGTACCGGCTATATTTCTATAAGAATTCAGAATTCAGAATTCAGAATGCAGAATGCAGAACTCCTACCTGCCGGCAGGCAGGCAGAATACGATAAAGCTAATTATCAAATAAATACAACAATATTGCATCTGGTATTTTAATGTGTTAACTAAAAGAATGAGCGTTTTATAAAATTCCCCGACTGGCGCAAGCGTCCTTGTGCCCTTTTTCTTCCTTTTCTTTCGGTTAAAGCCGGTCTAAGCGGACACTTGAACCAGTGCGAGGTTAAGCGGGACGACGTGCAAAGCGCTCGGCGGAATTTGC
>JBNJFT010000133.1:0-6341 GCA_051747065.1 Bacteroidota bacterium
GTAGCTCTTCCTATAATCAAAACAGAATCAACGGCGCAATCCAGCACATCGGAAATACTGACATCATCGATGGTTGGAATAGGATTCACTGTTACACGAAGCGAATCAGCTTCGCCTGTACCAGATTCATTGACACCTCTGGCAATAATATCTCCACTGCTATACGAAGTGCTGTCAACATCTACTTTTATTCTCTCTGTGCCCCGACCACTGACAATTGTAAAGCCAGAGGGTAATGTCCATTCAATAGAATCCGCTTCTGATAGCTCAGGAAAAGCTTCATAGACCAATGATTGTGAACCCGCACAAACTGTACTATCCCCGGCAATAGAGTCAACAGAAGCAGGTTCAGGCAATACATACACATCAAAATAAGCAGTATCACCATTACCACAACTATTTGAACCGAAAACACCAATGGTTTGATCGCCAGAGGCCACACCGGAAAAATTCATTTTTATACTTCTGGTTCCGTTACCGGAATCAATCGTAGCATTAGTTGGCTTAATCCAATTGTAACTATCAGAATTTATATTAGAAATAGGCGGCACACTATAATAACCAATGCCTCCAACTATAACGGTGTCATCGCCACTTATCGGCTGAGCATCGGATGGCAATTCTCTCATATAAGTAGAGACTGCGTTTTGCATCGTATCCACGCAACCATTTGGTGATGTTGCTACTACAATATAGGTTCCCTCCGTAAAAGCTTCAGCAAATGTAAATCCTCCGCCTGAGGCAAGAGTTGTATCGTAAACAATCGAGGTACTATCTTTAACTACCTCATAAAGCGTATTTGCTTCGCCTCCGCTAAGATATATTGAATCCCCGGCAGTTTGCTCACAGTAATATCCATTTTCAACATTAACTGTATAGCGGCTTGGGGAATGTTGCACAAATACATCTTGAGAATCGGTGTTTGAGCAACCGGTTGTTGTATCAGTATATTCATAAATTATTGTATGATCGTCTTCACCTGCTACAGAAGAAGGGTCAAAAATAGCAGTGCCGTCACCATTGTTGGTAATGCCTGCTCCATAAAATGACCCATTGCTATTTTGCGGATTGCCATAAAGTGTATCTTCAGGCGCACTTTTGCAAACCGTATCTGATAAACCGGAAAAGTTTACATCAGGGACAAAATTTATGGTAAAGGAGAAGGTGGTATCATCCACACAGCCATTGGAATTAGCGGCTTCGTAGGTAATATCATAAGTTCCTTCTGAGGGAACATTTGACGGGTAGAAAACAGCCTCTCCACTTCCGAGATCTTCGAATATTGCTGTACTGTCCCACGGATCGGTAAAACTACCATCTGATGGTGTAGCAGAAAAATCAACTTTCTCACGATCGTTGCAATAACTATTATTTAGTCCGGAGACAGAAATATCAGGTAAGGAATGAAGTGAAACATTGATGGTATCAGTGGAACTACACCCTCTATTATCATCAGTAACTTCAACTCCATAATCCTGCTCAGAAGAAGGACTAACTGTTATAGAGTCGCCACTCTGGCCAGTACTCCATTCGTAGGAATAACTTCCCGAACCCCCAGAAGCAGATGCACCAAGTTCAACAGAACTTCCGGGGCAGATTGTAGTATCATTGGAGGTTGTCAAAGTTGGAAGCGGCATAACGGAAACCGTTGAAGTATCCTTTGCTGAGCAACCATTTGTATAAAAAGCCTCAACAAAAAAAGTAGAAGTATCATCAGGTGAAACGTCAATAGAAGAACCTGTCGAATCATTACTCCATTCATAATAATTTCCACCACTGGCATTTAAGGCAACAGTATCCCCATAACACACAGAAGGGTCATTAACAGCCGGAGCAGGAACAGAATCTACCTGAACGCTAACCGTATCTTTAGCACTACAACCTTCCGCACTTGTTACGGTTACTGTATAATTTGTTGAAGTAGACGGAAAAGCATCAGTTTCCCGGCTGTCCGGACTGGTAAGATTAGAAGAAGGATTCCATGAATAAGAAGCGCCATCAACAACACCTGCATCCAATTCGGCTGTATCCCCTTCACAAATTGACGTGTCACTACCGGCATTAGCAGTAGGAATAGGATTTACTGTCACTGTAACATTAGCAGTATCCGGACAATTATAAGAATTGTTCCCGATGACTTCATAATCCTGAGTACTTGTAGGTCCGGCAACCGGATCAACTATAGAATCATCACTCAACCCAGTATTAGGTTCCCAGACATAAGAATCGGCACCACTCGCATTCAACTGAACTGAATCTCCATTACATATTCCTGTACTATCCGGTGAAACCGTCATGTTTACAGAAGGATACATATCAACCGTTAACGTATCTTTCATTGGCTTAGAGCACAATGAAGCAGTGTCAGTTCCCATCACATAGTAAGTTCCCGAATCGGAAACAGTAAAATACAATGGATTTCCATCGCCATAGACTGTAGTATCTGTAGTTCCTGTATTTAAATCAATCAAATTATATTCAATATCTTCTTCAGAACCTTCCACAACAAGCTCAACACTATCTCCTTCGCAGAAGTTATCAGGTCCCGTAAAACTGTAAGAAATCGGGGATTTTTTTATAGCAATATCCAGGGAATCGTCCAGAACCACGGAACATTCACCACTCGTAGCTTCAACTGTATAATAACCGGATGAATCTGTATAATAGCCTAAACTCAAGCTACCTCCGGTTCCTGAAAAGGTAGTCAACGAGTCATAAATCGAATTATATAAGATATAATCCACACCTACCCTACTTGTATCCAGACCAAACTCCACTCCCGGGCCTCCTTCACAATAGGTCGAATCCGTTAAATAAATAAACCCGGATGCATCCTGTGGAATTTCAGAAATGACAGCCGAACCATTCATCCATTCATCTCCCTTTTGGCTTCGAATAGTATATTCTCCAGCAAGTTGAAGCCCAAAAGAAATAGAGTCTCCATCACCTTTAATAGTATCAAATGGATTTCCATCCTTATACAAAATATATATCTCCTTGTTATCAGAATCAGTAAGCCATACCTCAGAACCATCGGGTCCGGATAATTCGCAGTAAGATCCATCCTCCATTACATCATATATCCCAGGTTGATTCAATAAGACTTCAACTATAGCTGTATCATATGTAGTTCCTTTTTCAACATAAAGGGTATCATACAAAGGAAAATCCGTTAAATCAAACCCAGGATCAGCCAGGGAAGGAGCTGTATAACTCCATGTGTTTCCCTGAAGCGGAGTTATCGTTCCTAAGTTGACTTCATCAAAAAGATCAGAAGATGAGGGGAAAGTGCAGTTTCCTTCCACTACAATTTCTGCAGTTTCACCTGCAAGTATAGTATTAGGATATTCCACAAAAAGATTAGTCAAATCCTGCCCCTGAACTGTAGTTATTATAAAAAAAACAAAAACAGAAAAAATCAAATAACGAATTGTAGTTAAATATCTTATCATTATATTATCTAATAAACCGATTTATGCCTGACTACAGTATATACGTCAAACTGGTATGGAGGTTCAAAAAAAAAAGGTGATTTAGCTCAACCCTTTTTCCATAATTCAAAGAATTTTTTTTACCTCAATTTTTAATATCTCTAAACCCATTTTAATGACGTAATAAGTAACTCAATGGTGGGAACGGAAGTGATTTTTTTAATCTAATATTCAGCTAAACGAAATTCGCAATGCTGCTCCTCATTAGTGAAAGGCGCCAAGCGGTTCCAAACCGCCTGGCGGATGGGCGGAGGCGGCTCTGCTAAGCGGAATTTGCAATTCCGCTTCCTAATCCGTCAACAGACATCTGGTTAAGTGTAAGCTCTACCTGCACTACCTGCTCTGCATCTAAAAAATCAATATTATATCTTAGTAGACAATAGTAAACATCTTTTCTCGTTATCTGTTTATACCATGGCTAACCCGCCTGTTAAACCTTAATTTATTGAAAGTATTCCTGTTAAAATCTGGTATTAATACTGTTTGATTCATTAGCAGGGAAATTTAATTTTGCAACCAAATTAGGAGAGGTATAACAAACCATGAAATCCAAAGTGTTTGTCAAAAAGGACAAGAAAACTGTATACTTTATTGAAGATGACGAGATTAACATCCATTTGTTAAAGCAAATGCTTTCCCAAAAGGGTTACGAAGTTGTCAACATGAAGCATGCTGATGAGCTTTTTGACCATATAGAAATAAAAAAAACAGAAAAAAACGATGCAAAAAATATAAACATAATACCTGAAAATATTCGGGAGCAGGAATTTAAAGAATACTTTAATCACTTACAAACAACAATAAAATGGCTGGTTATTATTCTCAATAATTTTAAAATCGGTTTTTTTATTTCTGACAATAAAAAATATCTGGCTTATAATTCCGTAGTAAAAGATATTTTTAATTACACTCACAAAGATTTAAAAAATTTAACAATCACAGATAATTTATTGCAAACAGAAAAACCCCTTTTCAATAAAACTGTAGAACAAACTTTAAACAGAGAAACCTCAGACTTCACCACCAATTTATTTATCCAGCCAAAAGCTAAATCACTTGTAAAATGCAAATTTCTGGGTTTCCGCTTAAATATTGAAGGCCATTCATTTATCGCATGTTATATATTAAATTCAAAGGATCATGTTCTGGAGGACAAAAACGAAATGGCCTTAAATAGCTTAATATTAAATGAATTGAACCAAATTTTACGAAACATAACAAAAATCCAGAACCTAAACAATTATCCAATTTCCAGTGATTCAAAAGAAGAAATACTTCAACACCTCCAACTAAAAGAAGAAAAAGTAGATTATTCAAATTTCAATTTATCAAGCAGAGAATTTGAAGTTCTTAAACTTATCTACAAAGGCTACACCAATCAACAAATTGCAGAAAAACTTTATATAAGCAAAAGAACTGCAGAATTTCACCGTTCGAACCTCCTTAGTAAAACAAATTCCCGGAACACGGCCGATCTTATCCGATTCGCGGTTGAGAACAACCTCGTCGATGAAAAGTGAAGCGTATAATTTTTACAAGTATTCACATGAGAATATCGTTTTTTATTAATATCATCTCGTCAATAGTATTATTTTAAGATTTCAAACCCATCAAAACCTTATTTTTGTTTTTACCTAAAACAAATTAACCATACACCTTATATACTCAATCAACTCAATTAACTCAGTCAACTTAAAAAAGTCTTTATACAAAACCCCGTATTTATACCACCAACCATAGCAATTAATTTTTCGTCTTCAATAGACAATATAGTTAAAACCCGTATTTATACGGTTTTTCAAACAGCTAATAATAAATAACTTTAAATAATTAATTTATGTTTATGATGGGAATGCGAATTATCGCTATTGATGATAATATAACTAATTTAAAACTTCTTGAAAAATTACTGGAAGAAAAATACAACATTGTTTGTTTCCCAGATGCTGCAGAGGCCCTGAGCTATTTAGAAAAAAACCATGCCGATTTAATTTTATCAGATTTAATGATGCCTGAAATGAACGGGATTGAATTGTTACAAAAACTTCACTCGAAAAAAATAAATATTCCTTTAGTAATGATTTCCGCTTATGATAAAAAGGAATACATAGAAAGAGCCTATTCAAACGGAGCCTTAAAATACCTTGTCAAACCGATAAATCCGGATGAACTTTTTGATGTCGTGGATAACACGCTCACGCTAAACCCATAAGAGTAATTGAAGAAGAATTTTGAATACAGTACCAGGAAAAGGTCAATTGCTACTTGCTACTAACTGGCTACTAGCTAGGCACTTTCAGAAGTAAGTAATATTTTGAAATACAAGAAGTTAAAAACAAATTAAGTAAAGCGAAACCCCAAAAAATGCAAAAATGATTAAAAAACGAGGTCATATCTTCTCTCCTGCCTGCTGCTTAATTTTTCTCTTTTCCTTTCTCTGTTCAAACGCTGACAGGCCTTGAAGGCGCTGTCAGGTTTTTCTCCTCGCTGCTACTGCTTCTGCGACTGCTTACTCATTAATTAAATGATGGCCTTTATAATATTTGCCCCTACTTCTGAATGTGCCTATTTCAAACGCAATATCTTTTTTATTATTACTCCTGATTCATTATGAACCCTAAGATAAAAATATTCTGTGCCTGATATATCTTTCGTTTCAAAGTTCAAATGAACTGTATGTTCGCCTGCTCTAAGACTATTAATTTGCTGTGAATGAACAACCTGACCATTGTTGTTAATAACAGAAACAACAAGTTCCCGCTGTTTCGTTTCAGGAGCAAGAACTACATTCAATTTATCCCGGAATGGATTCGGATAACAGTCTACCTGAAGCTGATCCTCCAAAACATT
>JBNJFT010000134.1:0-6308 GCA_051747065.1 Bacteroidota bacterium
ATATCATAAGAAATTGCGGTTCTTTTTCAATACCATCTGATTACTACGATGCATTTAAATTGTTTGGTTCATTTATCAATGGAAAAGATTCTTTGATCATGGAATGGCTAAATTTTACTTTAAAAGCAGATTCTCAAAATAATTTAAATAAAGGAGAGGTTCTTTCCATCCTGGATCCTAATTTTAAGAATGACAGGGAAGTTGCTGATGTGCAAAATTTTTACAAACAAATACTAAACCAGGGGGATCTGTTTTGTGTATGGTCTGGGGAAAGAATCAAAGGAAAAAATCTAAATATTGATCATGTTGTCCCTTATTCTCTTTGGCACAATAATGATTTGTGGAATTTATTGCCCACTACCGAGAAAATGAATAATAAAAAAAGAAATAAAATTGTTCACCCTCAACTGTTACATAACCGAAAAGAGCTTATTATTTTTTATTGGGAATCAATCTACCAGGAGTTTCCTTTAAGATTCGAGAATGAGATTAAAACTTCATTACTCGGATTTTCCAATTTCCATTCTGAAAACTGGCAAGATAAAGCATTTAATTCTTTGTTAACCAAATGCAATTTTCTGGTCAGTGAAAGAGGCCTTGAACCCTTTAATATTTAGTATATGCAGACCCCTATCAATCATTCACATCTTACTGCCAAAGAAAGAGATAAAATGTCTTTCCCAACAGCATGGTTGTTAAGAAACAAACTTCTAAATGGGGAAATTCTTGATTTTGGCTGTGGATATGGGAAAGATGTTGAGGAGTTAAAGAACCTAGGTTTTTATTGTGATGGATATGATAATTTTCACAGACCGGAATACCCAAAGAAGAAGTATGATACCATCATTTGCCAGTATGTCTTAAATGTTTTGAAACCAGCAGAACAACAAGAAGTAGTAATGCAGGTTAGCTCTTTATTGAAGCCAGGTGGAAAAGCATTTTTTACAGTTAGAAGAGACTTAAAATTTAAAGGTTTCAGAATGCATAAGGTCCATAAAAAAACGACCTATCAATGTGACGTTATTCTTCCCTTTGACAGTGAATTGAAAAATGATTTTTGCGAGATCTATTCTTTAAAAAGATTTACAGAAGTACAGCAGAAATCACCGTGCCCCTTTTGTCATGTAAGCAGAAAGGTTAAGTATATTGCAGAAAATTCATTTGCCTACGCCATTTATGATGGGTTTCCGGTGTCTCGTGGCCATTCCCTGATAATTCCTAAACGTCACGTTTCGGATTATTTTGAGATGACACAGAAAGAACAATTTTATTGCTGGAATCTGGTCAATTTTGTTAAAACAATATTGCACAAGGAACTTAATCCTGATGGGTTCAATATTGGAGTTAATATTGGAGAAGCTGCAGGTCAATCTATTTTCCATGCACATATCCATTTAATTCCCAGATACAAAGGTGATGTTAAGAATCCCAAAGGGGGCGTGAGACATGTGATTCCAGGGAAAGGATACTATTAATCCGTGAAAATTAAATTTTCTGGTTTATTCCTTCATAGAAAGAGAAACTCTCGCTGGCAAGTGAACAAAAAACACCCGGGACAGGAGAAAAAATTAACTCAATAGCATTTTTTTAGTGAGGGTTTCACTTGGAGTGAAGCCCTCACTATGGGAAAATCTCTACCCGTAACAAAACTGAAAACCCTTGTTTTGCAGAGACGAATTCTTACCTTTATCAAAAAACACAGCAGGCTATGCCCACTCCGTGGTCTACCATAGAAATCAGCCTTATCGTTGCCGACTACTTTAATATGTTGGCAAAGGAACTAAAAGGTGAGCTCTATTCGAAGGCAGAGCACCGAAGAGCCTTGCTTCCTTTGCTGGCCAATCGAAGTGAAGGCTCTGTGGAGTTTAAACATCAAAACATCAGTGCGGTTCTGGCCAACATGGGCCAACCTTACATAAAAGGGTATTTACCCCGGTTTAATTACCAAAGGATTTTAGAAAAGCATGTTGCAGAGTATTTAGAAAACAACTACCGGAATTTCGAATATCATTTTAAAAACTTTGCCGAAAAAGAAATCCCCAATCCATACCAGCATATTCATTTCGAAAATTTTATTGTATCCCCTCCCAAACCAGACTTGGTTCATGAGTACAAACAACCTTATGAACAAAAGGCTTTTGTAACAAAAACCAATTACCTGGAAAAAGAACAACAAAACACTCGGCTTGGGCAGTTGGGAGAGGAATTGGTTCTGGAATATGAAAAATGGGCCCTTTCACGAATTGGGCAAGACAAGTGGATGAAGGAAGTGAGATGGATTTCTAAAGAAGAGGGGGATGTAGCAGGTTTTGATATTCTGTCAAAAGATTTCCGGGGGAAAGATAAGTATATTGAAGTCAAAACCACCAAGCTCACAAGTAAAACACCCATATTTTTCAGCCGGAACGAGCTTGAATTTTCTGTAAATCATTCAAATGAATACTATCTGTATCGCCTGTTTGATTTTGAAAGCAAACCTCAAATGTTTCAAAAACAAGGTTCATTAAATAAGGTTTGTCGGTCAGAGGCAGTTCATTTTAAAGGATACTTTTAGCTAATCGGAACAGATTTGCTTAAAATAATAGCGGCGAGCAACTATTGGATGGAATGTTTATTTCAATAAAGCCTCAAATGTCAAGCGTATGCAAGTAACGCTTGATCGGAGGCTAAGTGTTGGGGGCTGGCTTTAGTTATTAAAATCACTACTTTCGATGTTTTCAGGGGATTTCATTATCAACTTTGCCCCAAAACGATTTATAAATTTTAATGTCTGCTCACTTGGATATGGGTCAACAATATAAACAGTTTTTTCCTTAAAGTTAAAATTAGATTCAATGATATTATCTATTTCATTGTCACCACATCCATAACCTATACATATTAGCTTCTCTGAATTATTTAAATTTTTTTTAAAATGTGCAAAAACCTTTGCATAATAATAAGGGTCCCCATATCTCCTTATTTTCGAAGTTGTTCCTGATAAAAAATCGGAATGATAATTTATCCAATCATTAATGTATTTATAATTTCCTTTTTCATCTTTTACTTCCTTATATAGTTGAGTTGTGCCTATGCCATATTTGTTCTTTATATATCCTATAACTCCTGAATCTCTTGTATGAAAAGGAAATTGATCAATGCTTCCGTGCAATTTATATAATCTATAATTCCCATAATACTTATTTGTAAAGTAAGGTAAACGAATTGTACCACAACCTTCCATTTTCCCATAAAATGGTGACCCTAATTCTTCATAACCATTTGACAAATTTCCATTTAGCCAACTTGAATCCTTGAAAGTTTCAAAAAATATATCATGATTGAGGGTGTGAATATGTACAATATTATTGAATCCAAGCATTTCAAGGGAATTTAAAAATCCAGTATATCCTGGAAATTCAGGTTTTGAGTAATGTACATTATCATAAAAATGCTTTCCGTTTTTATCAACTAGAAGATTAAATAAAATTTGGTTAAAAAATAAATTAGTTTTGGTTAATATATTTGCATTATTTGCTTCTGTATTATACTGCCTTCTGAAGTCATTACAAAATTCATTAAAATTTTTATCTATTCTTTCATCTCTTAATATTTCATTATAATAGTCATAGAATTCTTCATAATGAAATGTTGAATTTATATTATTGATATAAAAATTGATTAAATCCGGAATGAAATACTTATATATGAAATCACTATCGTTGCGGCATGGGTCTTCATCTGATCTATTTTTTAATTGTAAGGTCCCCTCTGAACAAATAAAAAAATCATCAGGAAGTAAGGATGTTATTTTTTCGTTTAATTCCGTTCCTGTTGGATAACCTTGATTAACAGAAAATCCAGCTCCTAATAATAAAGATATTTCGTCCATATTTTAAATTCTTTTATTATGCTTGTGTCCAACATTACAGAAAACGCCCCTATAGCATACATTTCCCATTTCTCATCTCAAAAACTGCACAATTTATCCCAACATCGGAAGAATTACGCACCTTTATTAATCTCCCCCTCCTCAAAAATTCTGATACTCAAAATTTAAACCATTCAATTTATTAAAAATATATAAACTTCAAAATGACATAGGCTAGAAAACAGGAACTTTTTGATTGAAGCCATTGCATTGAGGGTAAAGTAAAACAAGCATTACAGCCGATACAGTTTTAAGTCTAAGCACTTATCTTGGAAACCTCCCCCAAATTCCGACTGGACTTACAAGACGATTACGACATTGAGGTGGAAAAAGAAAAAAGGAGGGATATTTTGGATAAGATTAGTCATCATCGTCCAACGATGAATACACCCAAAACCTGAGCTATTTTGAACTCTGAAAAGGGGTCAGCTTGGACCGGATTTCTGGATGCATTTACAAAAAGAGGCAGGTACCAAAGACGCTTGTGCGATTTTTGTTAACGTTTTTTAACGCTAAAAAATTCCCAATTTGTTTGAAGCATCGTAAGTTTGTATCAACAGAACCCGTTTTGCATACCATAAGAACTGCAGGCGGGTCATTTTTTTATACCCTGCCTATATGGGAAATAAGCCAGCCTATACCATAGAGGATCAACTCGACTTGCTAAAAAAGCGGGGAATGATTATTCTCAATGAAGAGAATGCTTTCCATTTCCTAAAAAATATAAGTTATTATCGGCTGAAAGGATACTGGTGGGATATGCAAATTGATTTTCAATTGCACCAGTTTAAGGCAGATTCCGTTTTTGAGGATGTCATTGACCGGTATAATTTCGACCGTCATTTGAGATTAATTCTTTTCGATGCAATAGAACGAATCGAAGTAGCTCTCAGAACAAAGCTTATCTACCACATGTCTTTAACTTACGGTGGTTTATGGTACCTGGATTGCAATTTATTTGACAATTCGGTTAAAACAATAAAAGGCAATACAAAAACCATACACCAACATACGCTTTCAGAGTTAAACAAGGAGTTTGACCGAAGTCAGGAAATTTTCATTCAAGACCAACGAAGACGATACCCACATAGTGACCCGGATGCATGGAAAATTTTAGAGGTTGCTTCATTAGGGGTCTTATCAAAGCTATACAAGAGCCTTCATCATCAATTGCCTGAAAAATCCATAATAGCAAATGAGATGGGGTTAAATTTTCATAGTGATTTGTCCAGCTGGTTGGAAGCAATTGCTTATATAAGAAATATAATTGCACACCATTCCCGGCTGTGGAGCAGAAATATGGTAAAAAGACCTACTGTCAATATAAAAAATCCCCCACTTCCCTGGTTGAAAGGTAACTTAACAAAAAATCAGTCAAAAAAACCTTTCCTTATTATATCTTGTATGATATATTTATGCAATAAGGTTACACCGGGGCATCAACTAAAAACAAAAATAAAGGAGTTGTTTGCCCAAAATGAGCCAATTCCTTTATATAAAATTGGATTTATGAATGACTGGGAGAATCAACCGCTTTGGAAATCAACCTAATTTTCCAATTTAGTTTGGCCAGTCAAATCAACACCCCTCCCTGTTACAAAACCACACCCTCAAGTCAATTTTTCACAACTCGCTGGCGAAAAACACCCCGAGCTGGCGGAAAAAACACATCTCGCTGGCGAAAAATCACCCCCGCTGGCACAGCTTTGAGAAGCTCCTGCCGAAAAAAAACACATCCTGCGCAAAAATTTTAAGCCGCTGGCGCAAAATCAATACAATTTGGGCGCAAAATGACCTTTCCTGCCGAAAAATTTTAAGTCTTGGCCGGTACACAGACCCGTCCTGCCAAAAAATCAGTAAATCGTAGGCGCTTTTTGACCCTCGCCGGCAGAAAATCACTTCTTCTTGGGGCAATTTCGCCCCGGGCTGGCGGGCAGGAGGTACCGAAAATGTGCCAGCGCCCTATGGTTGATGCGCCCGGGAGCTTCTTTAAGAGACAGCACGGCCCTTAAGGCGGCGGGAGATCATTAAATCCTGGCCGGAGCAAATGATTTTTGGCCTGCTGAATAACAAATAAGAGTTTAAAAATAATGCACTTATCTGGAATTTTCCCCTTTTAAATGCAAGGTTTTTAAAGCTAATCATTAAATAAGCCTGCGCCTAATGAAGACTTGAGAAGGTAAATTATCAACAACTTACTGGTCAAAAGCATGTTTTTTGATAGAATGAATTTTACTGGTTGAAAGGCGCGCGAGCCCGTCCGTTTTCCGGGCCTGCCTGACGGTTTATGAAAACGAATCATTCTAATATTTGAATGAAAAAACAATAAAATGAATGGTTGTATATATTTAAAACGGCAGGCAGGCCGGCGGATAGAGGAAAGCCAAAATGGGGGACT
>JBNJFT010000135.1:0-6263 GCA_051747065.1 Bacteroidota bacterium
AAATCATCTATTCCTGCCGGGTGATGAGTAAACTGCTCTGTAAATTCTATATTTAGATCAATTTCCAGGTAAGATGCAGTTAGTTCAAGTAAACGAGTATTATAATCAAGAAGAAAAGTATATTTCTTTTGATAAAACGGTAGAAACTCATCCCGGAAAAACTCAAAAAACGGAGAAGCACTATAAGCAGATTCAATGGCATTCCAATGATCCTTTTGCCAATCTAAAGAATTATCGATCCGGATATCTTTCGTTTTTGTTTTAGGCTGGTCCTTTGTGACCGGTATAGATAAGGCTAGTTTTCCATTAGAGGTCAGAATTTCACAACGATTCCGGTAGCTCTGTTTCTGGTAGTTTTCTTGAGTTTCAATCCATATCTTATCGTATGTTAAAAGTTTGGTGTAATAATGAACAGGCCCAAGGTATGTAGTTGATAAGATTACTTCAGAATTCATTGTTCTATTTTTACATTTTTACATTGTTATATTGTCATCAGGTTAAATTGCTGTTCCAATTTAAGAAAAGCTTCATTCTCAGACAATATATGAACAAGCTCATCTTTTATATAAAAATGAGCTTGTTGGTTGTTCATTCAATAAATAAATACGGATTAACTTTATTAATTAATAACATTAAATAGTCTTTCCCAGCGAATCTTATTCAAGAAGGTACCCTCGCGATCAAGAGACAACCAAATGAACACTGCCTCTCCCACGACATGATTTTCAGGAACAAAACCCCAATAACGGGAATCAGCAGAGTTGTGACGATTGTCACCCATCAGGAAGAAATAATTCATGTCAAAAGTATATTGGTCTGTAGCTTCGCCGTTAATATAGATACTACTATCTTTTACCTGAAGTTTATTGTCTTCGTGAGTTCTAATAATACGTTCATACAGAGGTAAATTTTCGATTGTCAGCTTGATCGTTTTCCCTTTCTCCGGGACATATAAGGGGCCAAAATTATCTAAAGACCAATCGTAATCAGGTTCATGTGGAAAAATTTCATATTCCATAGCGCCGGTATTCGAAGAAATATAACGCTCTACACTGACAACATTTGAAAAATTTCGGATTTTCTCCACATTTTCTTTGGTCAATGGCATTCGATAGCTGGAATTTGAACCTGTATACTTAACATCATTTTCATTTATCCCCATTCTTCGCATCAAAACAGGATTAATTTTGGAACCATCGGTTTTTACATGATAATCATATTCCATATCCTCAAAATGACTTTGTTTTCCGCCATTTATGTAAACCTGTCCTTTATCTATTCTGAGCGTATCTCCATGAATTGCAACACAACGTTTTACATAATTGGTTCTTTTATCTACCGGCCTGGTTGTTACACTATAATTCCCATGAATATAGTCTCTCGACTCGGAAAGATATTCATTAAAAGATTTAACCTGATTTCCATTCTTAATGTCCCGGTTTTTTATTTCATAGGCATACTGCCGGATTATAGAATAGTAATTCCGATCCTGAGCTTCCCATAAAGCAGTATCTCCGGCAGGAAAATTGAAGACTACAATATCATTACGTTCCACTTCTCCTAAACCAGCCAAACGGTTATAGGGCCACTTCACCCATTCGAGATAAGATTTTACGTTATTGGTAAGAGGCATTGTGTTATGTGTGAAAGGAAATGATAAAGGAGTATTAGGCATTTTGGGTCCATAATTTACTTTACTCACGAATAAATGGTCGCCCACCATCAACGTTTTTTCCATCGAGGAAGTAGGTATTTTGTAAGCTTCTATAATAAACAAACGAATTAAAGAAGCTGCAATAACGGCAAAAATAAGGGCATCCACCCATTCGATTATTTTGCCGGGTTTCTTTCCTCTTTCTTTCCAGAATGTCCAGTTCACCTTTTTGGTTATATAGCTATCAAAAATTATAATCAGTCCCAACAGGAACCAATAATTTTCCAGCCAAATAACCCAAAGGATAAATATGGCTGAAACCAGGCCGAATTTAAAATACCGATTTTTTAATAATTTGATAAAATTCATTTAGAGTATGTTTTTAATTGGTCATATAATTTTGGCAAAAAAGCAAAACATAACGAACCATGATTTAAAGTTTTAATAGATCATCCATAGAATAAATTCCTTTCTTGTCAGCAATAAACTCTGCTGCCATAACTGCTCCCAAGGAAAAACCTTCCCGGCTTTTGGCTGAATGCTTCACTTCAATCTGATCAAATTCAGATTCATAGGATACCTCATGAATACCGGGGACTTCATTTTCTCTTACTGAATGAATAGAAATTTCATTTTCTTCTGCATTTTTCTCTTTGGTCCACTTCTCCTTTCTGCTTATTTCCTGCTTTATCAATTCTGCAAGAGTAACAGCGGTTCCACTCGGTGCATCCAGTTTATGTTTATGATGAGTTTCTTCAATACTGATATCATAATTAGAATACTTATCCATAATTTGAGCCAGGTAGGTATTCAGTTTGAAAAACAAATTCACGCCAATACTAAAATTGGATGCATAAAAAAACGCCTGATTATTTTCCAGACAATACCTGCGAATGTCATAGTACTTATCCAACCATCCGGTTGTGCCGGAAACAACAGGCAAGTCGGCCTTAAAACATGCCATGAGATTGTTATAAGCTGCATCCGGAACAGTGAATTCAATAGCCACATCCCCGGTTTTTAAATGATCAGATGTCAATTTATCCTGATCGTCTTTATCAACATGCAAAACAATTTCATGCCCTCTTTTCAGGGCAGCTTTCTCTATTTCATGACCCATACGGCCATATCCGATAAGAATTATTTTTAATGGTTTCATATAAATACTTTTAAGAGGATATTCGCTTCGATGCTAAGATAAAATTTTTATTAAACAAAACCTGTTAAAAAATCAAAAAAGGGAAAGCCTTCCGACCTTCCCTGAAAATTTTATTTGAGAATCAACAATTATGATTTCACTTCCTCAACAACAGCCTTAAAAGCTTCGGGATGATTCATTGCTAAATCAGCTAATGTTTTTCGGTTTAGCTCTACTCCCTTTTTGCTGAGTTTTCCCATAAATTCCGAATATGACATTCCATACTGTCTTGCTCCGGCATTAATTCTCTGGATCCAGAGTTTACGGAATTCACCTTTTTTCTTTCTGCGGTCTCTGTATGCATACAGCAAACCTTTTTCAACCGTGTTCTTGGCTACCGTATAAACATTTTTTCTTGCTCCAAAGTTCCCTTTGGCTTGTTTGATAATCTTCTTTCTTCGCTTTCTTGAAGCTACTGAGTTTGTCGCTCGTGGCATAATTCATCTTCTTTTTGAATGATTAGCGGTCATTTAAATAAAGACTCTTTCGGCTAATTCACTCTGGTTAACACTATTATTATTACTTTCTTCTTTTATCGCATTCCTAATAAAGACTTGACCTGATCTTTATTTGCATTATCTACTACAGTAAAATAACCAAGATTTCGCTTTCTCTTTTTTGACTTTTTTGTCAAAATGTGACTTTTATAAGCGTGCTTTCTTCTGATTTTTCCTGACCCGGAAATTTTAAATCTTTTTTTTGCTCCGGGATTTACTCTGGTTTTTGGCATAATTTTTACAATTTATATATATCCAACTACTTTTTCTTTTTCACTATAGGTGTAATGTACATCGTCATTCTTTTGCCTTCTAATTTAGGCAGTTTTTCAACTTTACCGTACTCTTCAAGGTCCTGAGCTAATCTTAATAGCAGAATTTCTCCTTTATCTTTGAATATAATGGATCTTCCTTTAAAGAAAACAAATGCTTTCACTTTGGCACCATCCTGTAAAAATTTCTTGGCATGATTTAATTTAAAATTGTAATCATGTTCATCGGTATTTGGTCCAAAGCGAATTTCTTTAACAACAACTTTTGAAGATTTTGTTTTAAGTTCCTTTTCCTTCTTCTTTTGTTGATAAAGAAACTTCTGAAAATCCGTGATTTTGCAAACCGGCGGCTCAGCCTTTGGTGAAACTTCAACAAGATCTAATTCTTGCTGATCAGCCATTTTTATTGCTTCCCGAATAGGATAAATACCGGGATTTTCTACATTATCTCCAACAACTCTTACTTCTTTTGCTCTGATTTCTTCATTAATTCTATACTTGAGTTGTTGCTGTTTTTGATTTTTTGGTCTTCTCTTTGCTATTTTTCTGCCCTCCTTTTTTTTGGTTTATAAAGTGCAAATATAAATTATTGATTTATAAATTCAAGCTGATTTTGAATTTCTTTTAGAATAAAATCTTTGAAATCTTCCATTTTCATTGTGCCCTGATCTCCCTCTCCTTGCTTTCTTACTGACACAGAGCCATTTTCATGTTCCTTTTCTCCAACAATAAGCAAATAAGGTATTTTCTTCAATTCATTGTCGCGAATCTTTCTTCCCACTTTTTCATTTCTTAAATCAACCAAACTTCGTATATCTGCCATATTCAAAAAATGTGATACTTCTTTGGCATACTCATTAAATTTTTCACTAATAGGCAACACTACAACCTGTTCCGGAGTTAGCCACAAGGGGAACTTTCCTGCTGTATGCTCAAGCAATACTGCAACAAAGCGTTCCATCGAACCAAAAGGTGCTCTGTGAATCATAACCGGCCTGTGCCTTTGATCATCAGACCCGACATATTCAAGATCAAATCGATCGGGTAAGTTATAATCTACCTGAATTGTACCCAATTGCCATTCCCGACTCAGGGCATCTTTTACCATAAAATCAAGTTTCGGTCCGTAAAAAGCAGCTTCACCATATTCTACTTTTGCTTCAAGCCCTTTCTCTTTTACCGATTCAAGTATAGCTGCTTCAGATTTCTCCCAGTTTTCATCACTTCCAATATAGTCTTCCTTCCTGTTAGGATCTCTTAAAGAAATCTGCACTGTATAGTTATTAAAATCCAGGGATCTGAATATCTTGAG
Source organism: Bacteroidota bacterium (assembly GCA_051747065.1). Taxonomy (GTDB): domain Bacteria; phylum Bacteroidota; class Bacteroidia; order Bacteroidales; family UBA12077; genus JAGXLC01. The sequence continues at coordinate 4,934 of JBNJFT010000135.1, forward strand.
AATAATATCAATTACCTTAATAAATTCCTCTTTTAGCTGATCCGGCCTACAGAAAATATGTGCGTCGTCCTGGGTAAAACCTCTGACGCGAGTTAATCCGTGAAGCTCTCCACTTTGTTCATAGCGATAAACTGTGCCAAATTCTGCATAACGTACAGGTAAGTCTCTATAAGAAAAGGCATAATTTTTATAAATCTCACAGTGATGTGGGCAATTCATAGGTTTCAGCAAAAATTCCTCACCTTCCGCAGGTGTACTTATCGGCTGGAAAGAGTCTTTCCCGTACTTTTCATAATGCCCGGAAGTTACATATAATTCTTTCTGCCCAATATGCGGTGAGATGACTTGTTCGTAACCATACTCTTTTTGAATTCTCTTCAGGTAATTCTCCAGGCGCTCTCGCAATTGAGCTCCCTTAGGCAGCCATAAAGGCAAACCTGAGCCTACTTTTTGAGAAAAAGTAAACAAATCAAGTTGCTTTCCAAGTTTACGGTGATCTCTTTTCTTTGCCTCCTCCAGCATTTCAAGGTATTCATCTAACATCTTTTGCTTTGGAAAAGAGATTCCATAAATTCTTGTTAATTGTTTGTTATGCTCATCACCTCTCCAATACGCTCCAGCCACACTTAACAATTTGAAAGCTTTTATATAACCTGTATGCGGTAAATGAGGGCCACGGCATAGATCAGTGAAATCACCCTGGGTGTAGAAAGAAATGGTACCGTCTTCAAGTTCGTCTATTAATTCGACTTTATATTGGTCTCCCTTATTCTTGTAATGCTCCATGGCTTCTTCCTTGGGTACTTCCCTGCGAACATACTCCTCTTTCTGACTTGCCAGCTCTTTCATCTTCTTTTCAATCTTTGGCAAATCAGCGTCAGTTATAGTTCTGTCTCCGGGATCAACATCGTAGTAAAAACCGTTATCAATGCTTGGACCAATACCAAGCTTTATGCCCGGATACAATTTCTCCAACGCTTCGGCCATAAGGTGAGCTGAAGAATGCCAGAAAGCGTGTTTGCCTTCTTCATCCTCCCACTTATTCAGTTTAATTTTAGCATCATGGTGTATAGGCCTGTGTAAATCCCATACCTCGCCATTTACATTTACTGATAATACTTCCTTTGCCAGCTTAGGGCTAATCTGTTTTGCTATATTGTAGCCTGTTACACCTTCTTCAAATTCCATTATGGAATTGTCAGGTAATGTTATTTTTATCATGGGGTTCGTTTTATTACAAATTTTTGAAACTGCAAATTTAAATATAAAATTTCCTTCGTGCAAAATATACAAGAGAGTTCATCTCTCAAATATTAATAACTTTTGATTA
>JBNJFT010000136.1:0-6226 GCA_051747065.1 Bacteroidota bacterium
ATCACCCTTCACAAATTAAGATCAAAAGTATCCGAAAAAAAAGCCCGGTCAATAATACCAGATATATCCAATCAAAACTCTCCTATATATCCTGATTATAAATCAGATACCATAATCAAAGAAATGATGGATAATCTTCTGGCTCAACAACAAAAACTGGAAAAACTTGGATTGAAAGTTTTCTCAGGCAGCAACAACTGGGCGGTTTCAGGAAAGAAAAGTGCTACCGGCAAACCAATTCTTGCCAATGATATGCACCTTGGGCTTTTTGCCCCGGGACTCTGGCAACAGATGCACATGGTGGTTGAAGAAAAACTGAACGTTACCGGTGTAGTATTGCCTGGGCAGCCGTTTGTAATATCAGGCCATAATGACAGCATCGCCTGGGGATTGACCAATGTTATGCTTGATGATATGGATTTTTACGAAGAAACTATACATCCGGAAGATTCCGGAAAGTACCGATTAAATGGAAAATGGAAAAATCTGAAAACAGAAACCGAACATATCCCTCTAAAAAGCGGAGATACAGCAAACAGAACAATCAGATACACACACCGGGGGCCGATCATTTCTAAACATAAAAATATCCCGGACAAGCCTGTTTCAATGAGATGGATTGGTAATGAATACAGCAATGAACTTAAATCCATATATTTACTCAACCATGCAGCAAATTGGAAAGAATTTAAAGAAGCCGTTAAAACCTTTATATCTGTCAGCCAAAATATTGTTTATGCTGATGTTGAAGGCAATATTGGTTTATATTGCTGCGCCGGCATACCAATTAGAGAAGGAAACGGAATTTCCATATATCCGGGAGACACAACTAAATACGACTGGAAAGGCTTTGTGCCTTTTGAGCAGCTCCCACACACCTACAACCCGGAATCCGGCATTGCCGCTTCTGCAAATAACAAAACCGTAGATGATGATTACCCCTACTACATCAGCCATTGGTTCGACCTTCCTTCAAGATTCGACAGAATAAGAGAGCTTCTTTCAGAGAAAGATAAATTAACTGTCAACGATTTTAAACAAATCCAAACAGACCAAACATCAAACATGTCAAAGCGACTTAAACCCAAAATCATCAAGGTTTTGGAAAATTCATCTACTTCATTTTCTGAAAATGAAAAACAGGCATTAAACAAACTTAAAAAGTGGAATGCTAATTACACCAAGGAAAGCAATGCTGCTTTAATTTTTGAAAAATTTTACATTGAATTTGCCAAATCTCTTACTCAAGATGAATTTGGAGATTCTCTTACCGATAAGTTCCTTAACCATGATATCCTGGTAAGAAATTTAGTTAACAAGGTATTCAGTGATAGAAACAATAAATGGATTGATGATGTATCAACCAAAGAAAAAGAATCATTTAACGATTTAGTAGAAAATAGCTTTCAAAATGCAATAAAAAAACTTGAAAAAGAGGCCGGAAAAGATATTGAACAATGGAAATGGGGCAATCACCACACTCTTACACTAAATCATCCTTTAGGCGAAAAGAAAATTCTGGACAAAATTTTCAACCTAAACAAAGGGCCGTTCAAAGTAGGTGGAAGTTATCATACTGTCTGCCCCTACAGTTATTCTTTAAGCGAGCCATACGGGAGTGATCACGGGGCTTCGCACAGGCAGATATATAACCTTGCTGACTGGGATAATTCATGGAGTGTTATCCCCACCGGAAATTCCGGTATTCCTGCAAGCAAACATTATTGTGACCAAACAGAATTATACATCAACAAACAATACCATAAGGATTACTTCAGTGAAGAAAAATCCAGAGAAAACAGCAAATACAAAATGAGATTCAAACCTAAAAAAGAATAGAAGTTGAAGAACGAACAATTTTTTAATGTACAAGTAGTATTACTAAAAAAATAATATTATGGAAACTTATAACATAAAATACAAAGGAGAACTTCGTACTGAAATCACTCACGAACGATCAGGAGAAAAGATCATAACAGACGCTCCTGTTGACAATAAAGGAAAAGGCGAATACTTTTCACCAACAGACATGGTATCCAGCGCATTATGCAGTTGTATTTTCACTATTATGGGAATAAAAGCGAAGGAAAATGGATTTAATATCGACAACGCAACGGCAACTGCAAAAAAGGTTATGCGCAACGATCCGCGGAGAATTAAGGAAATTCAGATTGAATATGATTTTACAAATCACGATTTAAGTGATGAGCAAAAAAACATCCTGAGAAATTTGGTAAATGCCAGTCCTGTGCCGAGAAGCCTTCATCCGGATATTAAACAAAATATCACCTTAAAGTTTAAGGATGAATAGATTAAGCATATTCTGGAGCAGGAGTAATATTTAAAAGACTATCAGTTTAGAAATGAGCAAGTAGTAGCAGCATTAGTTGCAGTTGCAGTAGAAAGCAGTTGGCAGCGGGACATGCAGCATATAAGGATTAAAAGAAATTCCTTTGGGAGTTTCAGAACTAGCGGCCTATAATAGGCATTTACAGGAGTAGAAGTAAATATTAAAATAATGTGAACTCGAGCTAAGAATAAAACAATTTTTCTATACAAACATTAGAATAATATGCTGACATAAAGATTTTCTGCGTTTTGTTTGAGTATTTGTTTACCTTTAGTATGTTGCTTCATTGGCCGCATAATAAAATTTTGTTATAAATCTTGGAAGCCGGGTTAGCCAAAAGATAAAATACTGTTTGAAGCCGTCGGAGTTTACGGAGACGGCTGAGTTTATTTTATCTGGGGCGGGGATTCCTTAGATTTATAAAAATTTTATTCCGGCGGTGACTTTTTTGTTACTTTTTGTGTGGGAGACAAAAAGTAAGGAATAAGTCTTCTAAATTATACTGATCTATAGGTTAAGCTTATGTCGAACTGACGTTAAAATAACCAGATACAATTTTTTTATATTTCGTTGATAATTAGCTTTATTCTGTATCCCTAATTCTGACATTCTTATAGAATTCTGAAACTCCCTATAATAAAAATGTCCGGGAAAAATATCTCATTTTTATGATTCATTTTCCCGGACAATTTTTCTTAAAAAATTACTCAAGTTCTATTCAGGTACCTCTGCACTTTCGGTAGGCATCTTACGGTCTACCTTTTTTATAAGTCCCTGAAGCACTTTTCCCGGGCCAACTTCTGTGAATGATTTTGCTCCGTCCTGGATCATATTTTCGACTGACTGAGTCCATTTCACAGGTGAAGTAAGCTGTTTGATTAAATTCTCTTTTATTGTTTCGGGCTTATCAGAAGGAGTTGCAGTGGCATTCTGATATACCGGGCAAATTGGCTTGGAAAAAGTAGTTTCATTAATGGCTTTTTCAAGCTCCTGTTTTGCCGGCTCCATTAATGGTGAATGAAAAGCCCCTCCTACCTTAAGTTTTACTGCTCTTTTTGCTCCTTTTTCCTTCAAAATCTCAGTAGCTGTATCTATGCCACCCGTTGAGCCTGAGATTACAACCTGTCCCGGACTATTATAATTTGCCGGAACTACAACATCATCAATCTGATTACAAACTTCTTCAACGGTTTCATCTTTTAAGCCCATTATAGCAGCCATCGTTGAAGGCTCTGTCTCACAGGCTTTCTGCATAGCATCAGCACGTTTTGCTACCAATTTTAATGCATCTTCAAACGCCAAAGCTTCATTGGCAACCAATGCAGAAAATTCGCCAAGTGAATGGCCGGCCACCATGTCGGGTTTAAAATCAGGAATTGTTTTTGCCAAAATCACTGAGTGAAGAAAAATGGCTGGCTGTGTTACATTGGTTTGCTTTAAATCATCATCCGTCCCATTGAACATTACATCTGTGATGCTAAAACCTAAAATATCGTCTGCTTTTTCAAATAATTCTTTCCCTATTTTTGTCTTTTCATACAAGTCTTTTCCCATACCAACGTACTGGGCACCCTGGCCGGGGAATACATAAGCTTTCATAGGCATAACTTTTTAGTTAATATTTAAATAAGCAGCGAAAATAAAGATTTTTTAATTCGTATTCAAATTGAAGTTAATGAAGTTCCGACCCTATCAAATGGGTGAATTCATCACGTGTTCTCGTGTCTTTCAGAAAGGTTCCGGTAAAAGCAGAAGTTGTTGTTACTGAATTCTGCTTCTGCACTCCTCTCATTTGCATGCACATATGATGCGCCTCAATTACAACAGCTACCCCCATAGGTTTTAATGTCTGCTGAATGCAATCACGGACCTCCATAGTTAGTCGCTCTTGTACTTGTAGTCTGCGAGCATAGGTTTCAACAACATGGGCGATTTTGCTTAACCCCGTGATATAATTGTCTGGAATGTAAGCCACATGAGCTTTTCCATAAAACGGAATCATATGATGCTCGCACATAGAATATAATTCAATATCTTTCACAATTACCATTTCCTTGTAATCTTCCTGGAACATTGCCGATTGAATTATTTCACGCGGATCAATATTTTTTCCTTTATTTAAAAACTGCATTGCTTTTGCAACCCGCATTGGAGTGTCCTTCAGCCCCTCACGCTCAGGGTCTTCACCCAAAAGCTTCAATATTTCCTTATAATGCTCTGCCATTTTTTTGGTACGCTCATCGTCCCAAACATCAATCCTTGAATAACCGCTTTCTTTTACAGCGCCAAATCCATTATTTATTATTTCCATAATTCTAATATTTATTTGCCAAAATATTCAACAAAATTATTCTCTGTTTCAGTAATTTTCACACGATAAAGCTCAAGCCCCAACCTACGAATCGGGGATTCAAGTTCACCCCAAATCGCTATCGCCAAATTTTCAGTAGAAGCCAGCTTTCCTTTCATAAAGTCGACTTCCGTATTCATGTTCTTATGATCCAGCTTATTTACAACATATTCTTTTATTATCTTACTTAATTCTTTAATATTGATAACAAACCCCGTTTGTTGATCCACTTCACCTTTTACAGTAACAAATAAATCGTAGTTGTGCCCGTGCCACTGAGGATTAGAACAAGGACCGAATACTTCCAGGTTTTTTTCATCGTCCCAGTCTTTTCGGTATAGTCTGTGAGCAGCACTAAACCGCTCTCTGCGAGTAACATAAGTCTCCATAAAACAACCAAATTAGGCTATATTTTATCAAATAAACAATATTTTTCTGATAATTCCAATACAATAGGGCCAAATAAAAATCTAACACACGGGATAATTAATTGTTTTTAATAGATAAGAAAATTTAATAAATTCGCAAGAAATAAAAAAACAACTATGATCATTGTAACAGGCGCAGCAGGTTTTATTGGAAGCAACATGGTCAAGAAATTAAATGATAAAGGTTATCACGATATTCTTGTAGTAGACGATTTTTCGAGAGATGATAAAAATAAAAACCTTGAAGGAAAAACTTTTAATCAAAGAATTGACAGGGAAGAGTTTCTAAACTGGCTGCCGGAAAACAGCCAAAAAGCTGATTTTATTTTTCATTTGGGAGCCCGTACAGATACTGCAGAATTTAACAAAGAAATTCTGGATCATCTTAATTTAAACTATTCCAAAAAGATTTGGAATTTCTGTGCTAAAAATAACATTCCCCTGGTATATGCATCTTCAGGTGCAACTTATGGCGGCGGAGAGTTAGGATACAAAGATGATCATGAATTGCCATTCAAACTTCAACCGCTAAATCCTTACGGCGAGTCAAAAAATGATTTTGATAAGTGGGTCTTAGAAAAAAAATCAGCCCCGGATTATTGGGCAGGAGTAAAGTTTTTCAATGTCTATGGCCCCAATGAATATCATAAAGGCCGCATGGCATCAGTCATTTTTCATGCGCATAATCAAATTAAGGAAACAGGTAAAATGAAACTCTTCAGATCTCACCGCAATGACTATAAAAATGGTGAACAGCTAAGGGACTTTATCTATGTGAAAGACGTAACTGATGTGCTGTATTTCTTTATGGAAGAAAGACCCAAAAATGGACTATTCAACATAGGACAGGGAAAAGCCCGCACATTTAATGACCTTGTAAATAACACCTTTAATGCAATGGGCGTTTCAGGAAAAATTGAATACATTGATACTCCCGAAGATATACGCGATAAATATCAATATTTTACAGAAGCTGATATCGAAAAATTAAGAAGTACTGGTTATAATAAATCCTTCCACACGCTTGAAGAAGGCATCGATGATTATGTAAGAAATTATCTGATCCCCGGAAAGTATAATTAGGCAGTTTCAGAAGTA
>JBNJFT010000137.1:0-6203 GCA_051747065.1 Bacteroidota bacterium
CAATTGCAACTGCCACTACTGCATCTGTCCCATATATTTGTCATTCAGCAGGGCCATAAGATGACTAATAGATGCAAGTGCATCTTTTGTTTCCGGATTTAGGGGCTTTTGTTTCAGTTTAAGCATTAGGATTCCATATAGGCCTTGCAAAGAGGCCTCTACGTCTCCGGCCACGGTTCCTTTTGCTTTTTGTTTTAGGTCTTTCAGGGCAGGTTTTGCAGCGTTGTAAGCCTCGATATATTCCAGTTCTTTTGGGTTTTTGATGAGTTCATTGTGCAAATTGTCCAGTTGCTGAATAATTTCATTTAAAAACCCCAGATGTCCCTTTTCTTTTATTTGTTCATTTTCCATTCGCTGAACGAGATCTTTGTACCATTCATACATTTCCTCTTTGATTTCTTTTGGCTGTTCAAAGTTTTGTATGATGTATTGATTGATTTTATCGAGGTCAAAGCTGTTTGCTCTTATCATGTCCTCAATTTGCCACATATAGAGAATATACTCAATGATATTTGTTTTCTTTTTTTCTCTTGCAATGATCATTATTCTATCCCTTTCTTTTTAATTCTGTCAAGTATTCGTCGTTCTTTCTTGGTTGGCCGTCCTGCTCCTTTGTCTCTTCTTTCAAATGTGGCGTGTTTTTGAATGTCAAGTTTCTTCAGTTCTTCCTCAGGTGTAATATCTTCTTTATATTCAGCTGCGATCTTAGCCGATTGACGCTTTTCCAGTAATCCCAGCACTTTGTATTTATAGAAGACAGGCCTTTTTTTTACGGTGACAACTTCTCCTGGTTTAACTGTCCGGGAGGGTTTTACTTGTTGCCCGTCAATTAAGATGCTTCCTTTTTTGCAGGCCTGGGCAGCCTGACTGCGGGTTTTATAAATTCTAACAGCCCATAACCATTTATCAATTCTTAATTCGTCGATGTTACTCATAGTAATTTTTTTACGAAAGGAATTATTTTTTATTGTATTGGGTCATTGTTAATTCAATTCCGATGGTTCCGAAAGCTTTTATCATTTCAATGGAGTGGTTGATCAATTCAGGTAATTCTTTTCTTTCTTCTTCACTCCATTCAGACAATACATAATTTATTTGGGAGCCTTTGGGATATTCGTTTCCGATTCCAAAGCGAAGTCGCGGATATTGTTGTGTTCCAAGAACCTGATTGATATTTGCCAATCCGTTATGGCCGGCATCTCCACCTTTGGGCCTTATTCTTACTGAACCAAAAGGAATAGATACATCGTCGGAAATTACAAGAAGCCGTTCAAGGGGGATTTTTTCTTTTTTTAACCAATACTGGATTGCTTTGCCGCTTAGGTTCATGTATGTGGAAGGCTTTAATAAAACAAACGTTCTGCCTTTAAATTTGTATTCGGCAATAGCGCCATAACGTTTGTCTTTAAAATGAATATTGGATGCTTCGGCTAAAGCATCCAATATCATAAAACCTATATTATGTCTGGTATTTTCGTATTTGGTACCTATATTTCCCAGTCCGGCAATAAGGTATTTCAAAACGCTGTGTGTTTAATTCTTTGTTTCTACTCTTTCTTTTCTTCCGCACCTTCTTTGGCACCTTCTTCAGCGCCTTCTTCAGTTCCTTCAGCACCTTCAGCGCCTTCAGCACCTTCAGCTCCTTCTTCGCCTTCAGCTTCTTCAGCGGCAAGCTCTTCTTCAGTAGCAAATGCGCTGCCACCACGTGGGCTTTTAACCAATACTAAAACTGAGTTAGGGTCATCTAACAATTCAAGGTTTTCATATTCTAAATCTGCTAGTCTGATAGAATCACCGATATTTAATCCTGAAATATCCAGATTGATTTCATCAGGCATGTCCTTTGGTAAAGCTTTTACGATTATTTTTCTTTTCTTGATAATCAGTTTTCCACCTTCTTGAACTCCTGCCGGCTGGCCATTAAATCTAACCGGAATCCGCATCCAGAAGGGATGTTTTTCAACAACCTGGTAGAAATCAATATGTAATATATGGTCATTTACCGGATGAAAATGAATATCCTGCATCACTGCCTTATAATTTTCTCCGTCAAGGTCAAGATTGACCAGGTAAACATCTGGTGAATATACTAAGTCCTTGAATTTTAATTCTTCTGCTTCGAAATGTTTTACTTCACCATCTCGATAAAGAATGCAAGGTACATGGCCCTTTTTTCTGAGTTGTTTTGTGCTTTTTTTTCCAACTTCTTCTCTGAACGATCCTTTGATATCAATTGACTTCATTGTAATACCTTTTTATTCCAACTTGTTTTTAATTTTTCGGTCTGCAAATATAAAATTTAAAAAATAAAATTCGCACTTATTGACTGATAATTATAAACTTTATTTATTACATCTGCAAAAACTCCGGCAATTGAAAGGACTTTGATCTTGTCAGAGATTGGTTTTAATGGTAATGAGTCTGTTACAACCACCTCTGTCATTTTTGATTCGTTTATTCTTTCGTATGCCGGCCCTGATAGGACAGGATGAGTGGCCACTGCACGTACACTTTTGGCTCCCATGTCTATCATAATATTCGCAGCTTTTGTCATAGTTCCTGCTGTATCTATCATGTCATCCAGGATAATTATATTTTTTCCTTCAACTTCCCCGATTACTTTCATGTCACCTACTTCATTTGCCTTTTTTCTTGCTTTGTGGCATATTACCAAAGGAGTTCCAAAATGGTTGGCGTATGCATTTGCTCTTTTTGTTCCGCCCATGTCAGGTGCTGCCATCACAAGATTATCAAGGTTCATTTCTTTGATGTAGGGAACAAATACAGATGAGGCGTAGAGATGGTCGACCGGAACATCAAAAAAGCCCTGAATCTGGTCTGCATGCAGGTCTAATGTCATTATTCTGTCTACTCCTGATGCCGTAAGTAAGTTGGCAACCAGTTTGGCTCCAATTGAAACTCTTGGCTTGTCTTTTCTGTCCTGGCGAGCAAAACCAAAATATGGAATTACAGCCACAACTTTGTATGCTGAAGCCCGCCGCGCAGCATCAACCATTTGTAATAGCTCCATTAAGTTTCTTGCAGGAGTAAAAGTTGATTGAACGATAAAAACATACGAACCTCTTACTGTTTCCTCAAAGGAGGTTTGAAATTCACCATCGCTGAATTCAATGAAACTTGATTTGCCTAAACTAACCCCGTAATTTGCAGCAATTTTTTCTGCAATATAACGGGAGGCAGAGCCTGAAAAGATTTTAATAGGTGGACGGGGAGTAGTGTTTGCTTCCATTTTTTTCCTTTTTGGGATGCAAAATTAACAATATATTGGTTTCTTTTATAGTAAATTTTTAAATTTTTACGGATTTCAGTATTTCCTGAATGTAATTAAGTAATTCATCACGCCCCTGTTTTGTTATTGCAGAGGTCTTGAAGGTTTTTGGAAGAAATTCCCATGTTTTTAACATTTCATCCCTATAATTAGCCATGTTCTTTGATAATTCCGAACTGGAAAGTTTGTCGATTTTTGTGAAAACCATTGCAAAGGGAATTTGGTTAATGCCCAACCATTCCATGAATTTCAGGTCTGATTGCTGGGGCTTTATTCTGGCGTCCAGTAAAACAAATAAGTTAAGCAGTTCATTGGATTCAGTAATATACGATTTAATGAATTTCATGATCTTTTGCCTTTCTTGCTTGGAAAACTTCGCATAGCCATATCCGGGAAGATCAACCATGTACCATTCTTCGTTTATTTCAAAATGATTGATTGTTCTTGTTCTGCCGGGACTTTGAGAGGTTTTGGCAAGACTCTTTTTTTCTAATAACATGTTGATCAATGAGGACTTACCGACGTTTGAACGTCCTATAAAGCCAAATTCGGGCAACTTTTTTGATGGAAATTGAGATATCTCTGTTGAGCTTTTTATGAACTCTGCGGAACTGATTTTCATTATGAATATTGTTTTTTTGTTCTATTGTTAAATTGTTTCATTGTTCTATTGTTATTATTTTTAAGAAAGAAGCATTCTGTTCATTCTCCTTTTCTAAGCTGTTTGTGGATGTGGGACGCATAGTTCTCGTGATTTTGATACAAATTAAAAAAAAAGGTGCAACAATCTTTGCACCTTTTTTTGTGTGGAATATGTTATACAACTATTTTTTTGCGGATGCTTCTATTTTTAGGGCTATATCATCGTGAATGAAATTGTCTTTGACGTCATCAATTACGCTTTTGGATTTATAATTGATATCCCATTTTGTTCTGTCAATCAGGAATTTTTCAGATTCAACGGAAAGCATGTTTTTCTCATTTTTTACAACTGGAAATTCCAATAACCAGTAAACTTAAAATGATAATTGCTCCTTTTGTCTTCATAACTCAATGCTTTCTGATTTAATAATTGGTGTTTTTTACTAATAATTTTGGTTCCATCATTTCGTGAATACTATATTTTATACCTTCTCTGCCAAAACCGGAATCTTTCATCCCGCCATACGGCATGTGGTCAACACGAAATGTAGGGACATCATTCAGTATAACACCACCAACATCAAGTTGTTCAAAGGAATAGTTCATTTCATTAACTTTGTTTGTGAAAACACCTGCTTGTAATCCATAATCTGAATTATTTACCTCAGCGATGGCTTTTTTGAAATCTGAAAATGGTTCGAGAGTTACTACAGGCCCGAATATTTCGAGTGAGCATACTTTCATTTCCTGTTTTGTATCAGTAATAACCGTTGGTTCATAAAAGCCTTCCTGTTTTTTTCCACCGGTAAGAATTCGCGCCCCTTGTTCTACTGCTTCGTTCACCCATTCTTCTACACGGCCGGCTTCCGAATCTTCAATCAGGACAGATATATCCGTTTCTTCTTTTAGCGGATCACCTTGTTTTAGCTGCTTTACTTTTTCAACGAATTTATTGCTGAATTCTTCATATATTTTTTCATGGACATATATGCGCTGTACGTGTATGCAAACCTGGCCGGAGTATGCAAATCCCCCAAACAAACATCTTTCAACAGCATGATCAATATCTGTTGTGTTTGATACGACAACTCCCGCATTTCCTCCTAATTCAAGGGCGATCTTTTTCTTTCCGCAGTTTTGCTTCATTTTCCATCCGACAGATGGAGATCCGGTAAATGAGAGCATTTTTATTCGTTCGTCAGTGACAAGTTGATTTCCGGCTTCTCTGTTCATAGGAAGAATTGATAAAGCTCCTTTTGGCAAGTCAGTCTTGTCAATAATTTCTGCCAGTTGTAGTACCGAAAGAGGCGTGGTGCTTGCAGGTTTCAGTATAATTGGATTACCAGCTGCTATGGCCGGGGCAATTTTGTGCACCGCCAGATTCATTGGAAAATTGAAAGGAGAAATGCCGGCAACGAGGCCAATAGGGAAATGTTTGACAAAGCCTTCCTTTCCTTCTCCTTTGGCCGTCCAGTCTATTGAAAAAGATTCACGGGGGAGTCTTTTGGATTCTTCTGCAGCGATAATAAATCCTTGCGTAGCACGGTCAATTTCTCCATAGGAATATTTCAAAGGTTTCCCCGATTGTTTTGCAAGTGTTTCTGCCAGTTCTTTCCTGTTTTCTTTAAGGCCTTCTGATATCTGCATTAAAATCTTGTATCTTTTGTGTGAAGGCATCTTTTTAAGTTCTTCCTCTACCGATTTTGCTTTTTTTATACTCTTTTCCAACTCTGTTTTGCCTGCCAGATAAGTTTTAGCAAATGTTTTTTTGGTGTAAGGATTGGCAACTTCCAATTCGTTCTCTGTTTTAACGAATTCACCGGCTGTATAGATTTTAAATTCTTTCATAAACGATTGATATTTTAAGATCTTTCTTGTTAACAAATTGTACTTTATTAAATGATAAAATTAAAAAATTATATTGGAAGATTGGTGCAAACAATTTATTGGAATTTATTGTGAATTAACTTGAAAAGTGTTAAATTTCATTTGTTTATGATTTAATGCTATTTCATGTTCTAAAGATGAATCATAAAATCATTGAAAATCACGTTTTAAATAGATAAATAATATTGGGAATTCAATTTGCATTAACAATATACTAAGTTAAAATGTCTTTAGTCCGTAATATATTAGGGAAAGAACTTTTTGATTTGACAAAAGGCGACCTTATTGACTTTTTTAAACATCCAAGAGAAGAGACTTCTATACTGGAATTTAAAAGCGGGGAGGTTAAGATCAATGGAGTTTTTAAGGAAATCTGTGCATTTTT
>JBNJFT010000138.1:0-6165 GCA_051747065.1 Bacteroidota bacterium
AAGCTTTCCCTGTATTCCTGAACCGGAGCGCAGGTACACATCAGGTTTCTGTCGCCATAGCCGTCATCAATACGACTTACGTCCGGCCAGAATTTATTTTCTTTTGTCCAGGGCAATGGATAAGCTGCTTTCTTTCTTGAGTATGGTCTGTCCCACTCGTCAGAAGTGGTTACTTCTGCTGTGTGTGGTGAATTTCGTAAAACATTGTTTTCCGGATCAGCTTTTCCGTCTTTTATTTCCTTAATTTCATCATAAATGGAAAGCATCGCTTCAATAAACCGGTCGAGCTCTTCTAAGGATTCGCTCTCCGTTGGCTCAACCATTAATGTTCCATGAACCGGGAACGACAAGGTCGGTGCGTGGAAGCCATAGTCCATAAGCCTTTTTGCTATGTCTGCTTCTGTAATATTAGCAATAGACTTAAACTGACGGCATTCAAGTATCATCTCGTGGCCAACCATTCCGGTTTCTCCGGAATAAACAATACCGTAAGTATCCTGCAAGGCAGCCTTTATATAATTAGCACTAAGGATAGAAACTTCTGCTACTTTTTTCAATCCTTCGTCACCCAGCATCTTAATAAAACCGTAAGAAACAGGTAAAATACTTGGGCTTCCAAAAGGCGCTGCTGCAACAGGGCCAAAACCTTTCTTTCCGCCTGTTTCAAAAAACGGATGATTAGGCAGGTAAGGAGCTAACGTTTCATTGGCGCCAATTGGTCCCATTCCCGGACCGCCACCTCCGTGAGGTATAGCGAAAGTTTTATGCAAGTTCAGGTGGCCGACATCAGCTCCGGTAACTACAGGATTTGTCAATCCCATTTGAGCATTTAAGTTGGCGCCGTCGAAATAAACCATACCTCCATTTTTGTGGACAATATCGTTCATTTCTTTGATCTTGCTTTCAAATACTCCATGAGTCGAAGGATAAGTAACCATAAAGGCAGAAAGGTTATCTTTATGCTCTTCTGCTTTTTTCTTGAGGTCTTCTATATCTATGTTTCCGTTATCGTCACACTCTACAATCACAACTTTCATTCCGGCCATTATTCCACTTGCCGGATTTGTACCATGAGCGGAAGAAGGTACAAGAACAATATTTCTGTGTCCTTCACCTCTGTCCTTGTGGTATGCACGGATCGTCATCAAGCCGGTATGTTCGCCGGCAGCACCAGAATTAGGCTGGAAACTAACAGCAGAAAATCCGGTTATTTTTTTCAATTGATCTTCAAGGCCGTCTATTAGCTCTAGATAGCCCTTTGCCTGATCTTTCGGCACATAAGGATGCAATGAGCTAAACTCAGGCCAGCTCAATGAAAACAGTTCAGTTGCCGCATTCAGCTTCATTGTACATGAACCCAGCGAAATCATTGAATGAGTGAGCGAATAATCTTTCCGCTCAAGTTTCTTAATATATCGCATCATCTCTGTTTCTGAATGATAGCGATTAAAAAGATCCATTTTCAGGAACTCACTTTTACGTTTGAAAGAATTATCGTAATATTCTTTCTCAGGAATTTCTTCAATTTTCTTCGGATCTTTGCCAATTGCTTTGGCAAAAATCTCCAGAATAGTATTTATATCTTTTTCAGTAGTTTTTTCATCTGTACTGATTCCTACTGTGTTTTTATCAAAATACCTGAAATTATACTTTTTATCTAATGCAATCTTCTTAACCTCTTCGGAAGTAACGGATTTCGGGAGCTTAATCTTTAATGTATCGAAAAAATCCTTGTTTTCCTGCTCAAGACCCAGTTCTCGCAGTTTTTCATTTAATACGCCTGCTGCGCTGTGAATATGTCTTGCTATTCGCTTCAAACCTTCCGGTCCGTGATATACGGCATACATGCTTGCCATACTAGCCAGCAATGCCTGTGCAGTACAAATATTTGAAGTTGCTCTTTCCCGCTTAATATGCTGTTCTCTTACCTGAAGTGCCATACGCAAGGCGTAATTACCCTGTGCGTCTTTGGAAACGCCTATAATTCTTCCCGGAACTTTTCTTTTATATTCATCGCGTGTTGCAAAGTAAGCAGCATGAGGCCCGCCATAACCCATTGGAATGCCAAAACGCTGGGTGGAGCCAAATACAATATCTGCACCCCATTCGCCTGGTGGAGTTAAGATTGCAAGACTCATAATGTCTGCAGCTACAGCTACAAGACTGCCATTGTCATGAGCTTTTTCAATAAACTTTTTGTAGTCTTCTAATTTTCCGTCACCGGCAGGATACTGAACAACAGCACCAAAAACTTTTTCATCGAGGTCTGTTTCCTTGAAATTGCCAAACTGCAATTCAATACCCAAAGGTTCAGCGCGTGTTTTTAGCACCTCAATGGTTTGAGGGAACATATTTTCATCCACAAAAAAGGTATTTACACCTTTCTTGATAGCAGATCGTTTACGAAGATTTGCCATCATGATCATTGCTTCTGCTGCGGCAGTTGCTTCATCCAGCAGCGATGCATTTGCAAGCTCCATTCCGGTCATTTCCATAACTACACTCTGGAAGTTAATCAATGCTTCCAGTCTGCCTTGAGCAATTTCTGCCTGATAAGGAGTATAGGAGGTGTACCAGCTGGGATTCTCAAGAATATTTCTTAGAATCACAGACGGGGTCATCGTATCATAATAACCTAAACCAATAAACGAACGGTACATTTTATTTTTAGATGCGATACCCCTCAAATGCCGGAGGTATTCATGTTCACTCATCGGCTCTTCAAGCCCCATAGGCTTATCCAGATGAATAGACTTAGGTATTGTTTTATTTATTAATTCATTTATAGAATTTACACCAACCTTTTTGAGCATCGTTTGAACATCTTGATCTCTCGGGCCAATGTGTCTGTCAACAAATCGTTCAGTTGCCATAATTACAGTTTTTTAAGATTTTCAGACAATTCAGGGATAAATATAAAAATAAGATTCACAATTAAAAACCACATTTATCAGGTTATAATTATTTTCTATTTATGAAGACAATAAAAACCACATTTGGTTTAGTTTACAAGTGTTAATAATTTAACAGTGGATTGTTGTTCTTTTCCTCTTTAATTGTGGTGGTTTCACCATGGCCAGGATAAACTACTGTGTCACCATCTAACGTTAATAGTTTATCCCGTATGCTTTCAATCAAGGTGGCATGGTCACCGCCAAACAGATCTGTGCGGCCAATACCCAATTTGAAAAGAACATCTCCGGGAAATAAAGTCTTTTCCTTTTTATTATGCAGTGCAATGCTGCCCTGAGAGTGCCCGGGGACATGAAAAACGTCAAATGCAGTGTTACCAAACTCTATTGTATCACCTTCATTTACAAACAATTCCGGATCAGAAGGTTGTTTTGTCTCCAAACCAATATTCAAACCAAAGTCTGCAATCCGCCTGTAAACTTCCATGTCCTGTTTATGCATAACTCCTTTAATCTGATATTTCTCTTTAATAAAATCGGTTCCGAGAGCATGATCAATATGTCCATGTGTATGAATGATATACTTTGGTTCCAATTTATTGTTCGCAATAAAATCAACAATTTCGTCTTGCTCTTGCTCAAAATAGCAACCCGGATCAATAATTATGCACTGATTACTTTCATCGCTGACTAAATATGTGTTTTCCTGAAAAGGATTAAAAACAAATGTTTTTATTTGAATCATAGATGTTAAATTTTAATGATTGTTGTTATTATTCGTGTCTTTTCCTTTTACCATCGGAACAAAAATAAAACTTCCGTAATGATATTCTTCCGTTTCATTCTCACCTGTTTTCTTTACCACGGTCATTTCCTGTCCGGCTTGTCCTCCAAGTGGCACAACAATAACTCCTCCAATTTTCAACTGTTCAAGCAAAGGCCGGGGAACTTCAGACGCTCCGGCAGTGATAATTATCTTATCATAAGGAGCATAAGCCGGTTGCCCTTTATGACCATCTCCGTAAAACAAATAAGGATAATAACCCATACCATTCAATAATGACTTTGCCTTTAAATATAATTCCCTGTAACGTTCAATAGAATATACTTTAGCGCCCATTTCCAAAAGAATTGCTGTCTGGTAACCGGAACCTGTACCAATTTCTAAAACTTTCTCGTGTTTCTGTGGATTCAATAATTCAGTCTGAACAGCAACCGTATAAGGCTGAGAGATTGTCTGATTGTTACCTATAGGAAAAGCCTGATCCTTATAGGCAAACTGAACAAATCCACTTTCCATAAAGAAATGCCTGGGTACTTTGTTAAAAGCTTCCAATACACGTTCGTTTTGAATGCCTTTACTTCTAAGTGTTTCCACCAACTTTTTCCGTAAACCTTTATGTCTGTACGTATCCTCCATTTGACTATAATCTATAAAAAAATTCTGGCTATTTTTGAACAAAGATAACATGATCTGTTCTTTAATAAAACCTTAAACAAAGTTTAATTTGAAATTCAACTTTTTCAACATAATAAGTTGATAACTTTCAGCATGCAAAGGAAGCAAACCTAACAAATTAGATTAAGTTTGCTAAGAGGAATTAAAACCATTCATTATATGAAAATTGGTATAATTGGAGAAAGCGAAAACGTAAGTGAAATACTAAAAGAAAGCTATCGCTTCTCTTATTCTGGTTATTATATTTCCAACCACAAAAACCCAGAACCAGAACTTCCCCGGAAAGTTCAAAAATACACATCAGCAGAAGTTCTCATAAGTGATTCTGATATTTTATATATTAACGAAAATCCTGAAGCTTTTGAGATTGCTAAACAAGCAATTAAAACATCCACTCATATTTTTTTCGAGTCCCCGTTTATTTTTTCTGAAAACAAGTTTAACGAGTTATTTGACTTAGCACATGAAACCAATGTACTCCTTAAATTCAATCAAAAAATTTTACAGAAAAATGTCTACAAAAAAATCAATGGCAATGCTGAACCGGATCTAATTAAAATCCGAATAGATTCTGCAGGAGAAACCGCTAAAAATAATTTTGCCCGGCAAGAAATCTTTGAGTTTGCAACTATTTTAAGGGACAATATCAAATCGGGAATACGGAAAATTAACACTTATAAAGACGAACGAACAAATAAATATTTCTCTTTAAATATTCAACTGGACAATGACAGCCATTGTGAGCTGCTTTTCAACTCAATTGCACATGAGGACTCTTTCTTCCTTGAATTCTTCTACCCCAACAAAGTTATCCATGTAGATTTTACTGAAAACAAAATAAAAAACACCAACCATAAAACTACTTCTACGAAAGATACATCGCAGAAACAAAATTTAACAAAAAAAGAACTGAACGATTTTATTACAAACCTACCAAAGTTAACTACCATGCCAATCACTATACGTGAAGAAAACCAATACCTGCTTTATTTCACCTACAGACTTCTGGAAAAAGTGTTTCCACCCGGAGGATAATTGTCATACATAGACATATTCAGGAGTAGAAGTAAATATTAAAACGCTCATCAATTAACTGAGAAGTAGATAGTAGATAGTAGATGGTAGATATTTAGAAATGAATTCTATAGCCCTTAACTGTTGCTAAATCGCTGCCGACTGCTTTCCGCCAACTGCCTGTCACTGCTACTGCAGACTGCCCACTATCATTAAAAAAAGATGGGTTTTCAAATTTACCCTGTGCTTCCAAATATGATCAATTGCCAAGTTACTTTCAGGGCAGCATAAATTTCTCAATAGGTTTATATTCCGGGCCGGATTCTTTCAGAATACTTTCATAATAGATTAATTGATCGATCTCTGAATATTGAAAAATAACATCTTTATATTCCTTGAGAAGAGATTCAAGTTTTCGTTTATCCTCAATCCACTTCATGCGGGCGAGAGTTAAATGAGGTTTAAACTCCCGGGCATCCGGATTGAAACCAAGTTGCAACATTTGTTTATCCAAAGCAAGTTTAATGTCTTTCAAACCCTGAAACTCTGAAATACCTGCCCAAAGGACTCGAGGCTTATTAATATTTTTAAACACTCCCAACCCCTCTAGCTTGATCTGAGTACTTGAGAAATCATCAGCTAAATTGGATAGTTCTTTAGTAACATTAGCAATCTGCTCACTGTCAGTATCACCAATAAAAAACAAGGTCAAGTGAAAATTTTGAGGATCAACCCACTTAATCTTTTCATTTTCTAATTCATTTCGTAACTTAGCGTATG
>JBNJFT010000139.1:0-1157 GCA_051747065.1 Bacteroidota bacterium
GGTTGTCATCCTTTCAATGTAGAATTTGAAAATGAATCCGACAATGCCGATAATTATTACTGGGACTTTAAGGACGGGGTGACTTCTAACCTTGAAGACCCACAAAATCGGTTTGAAAATACCACAACAAGCGACAAAGACTTTGAGGTATTATTGCATGCAACCTCAGAATTCGACTGCGAGGACTCAATTACACAACCTGTAACTGTTTATCCTTCGCCAAATGTTGCTTTTGCCGTAACCCCAACACTGCAGATATATCCTAACGCCACAGTAAGTCTGGATAATAATACAAATAATTTAACCACAGGACCATGGGATTATGAATGGGATTTCGGAGACGGTGAAACTTCCACGGATGTCCAGCCCGGTGAACATACGTACGATACATGGGGCGAATATGAAATAACCCTTGAAGCAGAAAGCGCTGAATGTTATGATAGTGTAAGCCATAACATCACAATTATTCCACCGGAGCCCGTAGCCGATTTCACAACAGATCCGGTAGAAGGCTGTCAACCATTGACTGTTCAGTTCGAAGACAATTCACTCTACGCTGACGATTACCACTGGGATTTTGATGACGGAGATACTTCCAAAGCAGAAAGTCCGGAACATACCTTTACAGAAGCCGGCACATACTATATAAAACAGAGCATTTCCGGTGAAGGAGGAGATGACTATGCGTACCAGACCGTCAATGTATTCCGAAAACCAATAGCAGATTTTAAGGTAGAACCCAAGCTTGTAATGCTCCCGGATGAAGAAGTTGCCTGCTATAGTTTATCAAAACACGAGGATAAATGGGAATGGGATTTCGGAGATGGCGGCGAGGCAAATATCGAAAGCCCAAAACACCTTTACCGGGATACAGGAAAATATGACATCCGCCTTGAAGTTTCTACCCACAAGGAATGTCGCGATACAATAGTCAAAGAAGATGTCGTTCATGTAATTGGTCAGGGTCAAATTGAGTTTCCGAATGCTTTTACACCAAGCAAAAGCGGACCTACAGGCGGAGGATGGAAAGAAGGTGAGGATGCAGACGGATTAAATGATATCTTCCACCCGCTTGGAGAAGGAGTTATTGAGTATAAACTGGAAATTTTCAATAAGTGGGGCGAAAAGATATATGAAAGCAATGATTTCCACAAAGG
>JBNJFT010000139.1:1257-6155 GCA_051747065.1 Bacteroidota bacterium
CTTAATCGAAAAAATACATTAAATTTGATAATTAAGCACTTTAAAAAATAAAATTTTGGATAACAGGTATAAGATGTTTTTTAGTAATCCGCGTGTAATCCTTATTCAGGGAATATTAATTCTATTGTTTGGAATTCTGGCGCTTTCAAATCCCGAAATGGCCATAAAGCTTTTAATTCGTTTTTTCGGTTTGATAATAACCATTACGGGAATCTCTCTAATTGTATTAAACCGTACCAACCCCGAAGAAAATATTGCAACCACCTTTTGGTTTTATTTTGGCGTTATTAATGTGGTCATTGGGCTTGTTTTTATAATTAATCCACAGTTCATTGTCAGTTTCTTTTTTATTTTGGTTGGATTGATAGCCCTTATCAGCGGAGTTTTGAATATGTGGCGGCAAATACAATACAAAGAAGGTTATAAGAACCCGGCTTTTTTAAAGAACGGAATTGCTATATTATTTGGATTGCTGATCCTGGTGTATCCTTTTGAAGGAGCAGAAGCAGCCACTATTGTAACAGGTATTTTTGCGGTGATTTATGGTTTATCTGCATTGGTAGCGGCATACAGACTTAAATAGAACAATTTTCAGGAAAATTTCTATTTAAGAATATATTGGAAGGCTTTTTTCAAAAACATTAAAGCAAGATTAAACAGAACAGGCCAAATATCAGGATTAATCAGGTAAATAGTAAAATGAATTGGTAATATAATTTTATGAATACACGAACTCAGAAATTCAGACTTGGGGTTTTTATAACAATAAGCACACTGATCCTTGTGGGCCTTATTGCATTTTTCACTGTCCAGCAATTCCTTGAAAAATCGAACACCTATTACGTATCCTACCAGGATGTCTCCGTAAGTGGGTTAGAAGTGGGCAGTCCTGTTAAATATTTAGGAATAAAAGTGGGTAGTATTTCAGACATAAATATTGATTCGAAAGATTTAAACAGTATTATTGTAGAATTAGAGCTAGACCCAACCACTCCGATAAAGAAGGATACGAAAGCAAATATTGTTTCAAGAGGAATTACCGGACTAAAAACAATTGAAATCCGTGGAGGAACAAATGAGGCCGAGACGTTAGATCCGGGAGAATATATTAAGCCGGGCTCGTCAGCCACCGCCGAAATTACGGGTAAAGCCGAAATCATTGCAGAAAAAGCAGAGTTGGTTATTAATAATTTGCAGCGTTTTTCCAAGCCTGAAAATATGAAAAAATTCACCGATGCTGCTGATGAAATAACCTCCTTTGTTCAGCAGGCTGAATTAACAATGGCAAGAGTCGATACAATGGTGATGGAAAACCGTGATACGCTGAATGCAACAATACAAAACGCTCACAATGTTACAGAGTCCCTGGATGAGTCCCTGATTGGTATAAACAGGCTTGTAAATAATGACACCATAAAAAATATCCTGGTGAATACACAGAAATTTTCGGATGCATTAAATGATATTAATTTTAAGGTACTTGTGCAGGACCTTTCTGAATTGGTCCAGCAAACACAGATGTTGCTGGATAATGCTGACAATGATATCAACCAGGGAACTCAGGATCTGAGACGAAACCTGGAGTTGCTAAAATACACTTTAGAAAATTTAAATGAAGCTTCGAGAAAAATCAATTCGAATCCTTCAATTTTGTTAAGGAAACAAAATGACGAAAACGTGCCCGATGACCAATTGGATGATTGATATTGACTTTATAGCCTGAATCATTCAGGATGGATTGAAGAATTGAAGAAGACAAGAAAGCATAAATCTGAATCATGGAGATATTTCAGAATGTGTAGTTCGACGGGGAATTTTCTTGTTGATGACAATTAACAAAACAAAAAACATACACACATGAATAGATTTGTTATATTACTTTTATTTGCTTTGATACTATCGATGATAGGCTGTAAGACAGAGGATTCTGTAGTAAAAAAGTATTATGTTCTGGAAGCGCCTGAAGACACAACGTTTGTTGATACAACCGCTGAAGAGTTTATAAATGAGTTTTGCGAAGTTGAAAAGGTAGATTTATATCCGGCATTTGAAACCCGCAAAATAGCCAACCGAAGACACTCTCATGAAATCACCTACTATTCATCCCATGAATGGGCTGTACGGCCGGCAGAAGTTCTTACAACAATGTTAGTTGATTTTATGGACAAAAAAAGAATTTTCAACCGGGTAGCTACCCGGTTTTGGAAAGTTTCCCCGGCATACAAGATTGAAACCACAATTTATAAACTTGAAGTAGTTAATGATGACAATGTACTTGCTGCCCATCTTCATCTTGAATTCAGACTGGTTAAGGGAAATACACAGGAAATCATTACAAAGCACCAATTTGATCAGTATGAATCTTTGGAAGAGAAGCAAATCAATATTTTTGCATCAAGTATAAGCAAAATGTTTTATTCTGCGTTAGATGATTTTTCAACTCGCATATATAAGAGCATTAAAGAAGGAAGTAAAACTGAAACTGAAACCGAAACTGAATCTTAAATCTTGAAACGTCAAAGCGTGAGTAATAGAAGTTCTGATACAAACGCCGGTTATTCTATCAAAGGCGACACCCTGTATTTGAAAGACAATCTGGAAGTGAATGATGCGGGTACGCTTGTAAAAGCAATTCTGGATAAAATGAAGGGTTATTCCGGCTCTGCATTAGAAATCAACCTGGATTTTTTAGAAGAAGTAGATAGCACTGGTGTTGTGGCCATTCAATACATTAAGCATAAATTGGAGGAAAAAGGCCTCAATGTCGAAATCACAGGCGGATCAGAAGATATAAAAGAAAGCCTGGACACTTTTCGATTAAAGAAAGAAATTTCGAAAAAAAAAGAGCAGAAATCCTCCTTTTTTTTGACTCTCGGAGAAAACGCTCATTATATCTATTTCAACTTCATAAAGAAATTTTTTGAATTAACGGCAGATGTGTTTTTCTGGGCATTTCATGATCTATTTGACCATAGTGCACGCCGCAGAGGAGAATCGGTTAATCAAGCTGTTCAAATTGGTGTTAATGCTATATTGATTGTTGGAGCAATGTCCTTCATAATAGGGATGGTACTTGCACTTCAGTCAGCTTCGCAGTTGCGTAATTTCGGCGCCGATGTTTTCATTGTAGACCTCACAGTACTTGCTATGATGGGCGAAATGGGGCCTTTGATCACAGCTATTCTCATTGCAGGCAGAAGCGGTTCCTCAATTGCTGCAGAAATAGCTACCATGAAAGTTACTTCAGAATTGGATGCTCTGAAAACGATGGGTCTTAACCCGATTCGCTTCGTTGTGGTTCCAAAGCTTTATGGCTGTTTGTCAACAATGCCGTTTTTAACAATTCTGGCAAATGTTCTGGGTATTGCAGGAGGAATGCTCACTGCTTACCTGTATTTGGAAATCACGCCTGAAATTTTTATCAACAGAATGGAGGAGTCTTTATTCCTTAAAGATATAGTCATCAGCATTATAAAAAGCCTGGTTTTTGCAACGCTTATTGTCCTCACCGGCAGTTTTTATGGATTTCGTGTAGAACGGGGAGCAGAAGGCGTAGGAAAAGTCACGACTTTTGCTGTGGTCCTTTCTCTTTCACTTGTTATTATAGCAGATAGTATAATGGGATTGTTGTTTTATTAAATTGATTGTATGTCAAAAGAAAAAATCATCGAAGTAAACAACCTCTCCACAGGCATAGGAGATGAAGATATCCTGGAAGACATCAGTTTTTCAGCCTACAAGGGTGAGGTTACAGTAATTCTCGGTGGCAGCGGTTCAGGAAAAACCACATTGCTTAAAACAATATTGTCCTTATATGATGCTCATGAAGGTGATGTCCGAATTTTGGGGGAACCCATCTTTGAACTTGATGAAATGAAATTAGACGAGCTTTATATGAAAATGGGTGTGTTCTATCAGGAGGGCGCTCTTTTAAATTCTCTGACTGTTGGCGAAAATGTCGCCTTACCTTTAACGCAACATACGAATTTACCAGAGGATCTAATTGAGAATGTCGTTCGAATGAAGTTGGATTTGGTCAATATTGAATATGCTTATCACTTGTTTCCTTCAGAGTTGAGCGGAGGAATGCTGAAACGTGCAGCGATAGCCCGCTCCATTATAATGGATCCGCCAGTTCTGTTCTGCGATGAACCAGGTGCGGGATTAGATCCGGTCTCCCTGGATCAATTGGACCAACTCATTCTTAGTCTTAAAACCCAGCTTGGAATGTCAATTGTTATGGTCACCCATGAGGTTTCCAGCATTTTACGCATAGCCAACAGGATCGTCTTTCTGAGTGGGGGCAAACTCCTGTTTGAAGGTCCTTTTGCAGAAGCTCTCTCATCGAATATCCATGAAATTGAAGAATTCTTCAAAAAAGGCAAATGGGTTGCATCACGGCCGTGAGGTAATCAGTAAGACGGCAAATTTTGAAGTAGATAGTAGATAGTAGATAGTAGATGGTAGATGGTAGATAGTAGATAATAGATAGTAGATGGTTGTTCTCTCTGAAATAAGTCTACAGATTTAACAATAATTTCAGAACGAATTATTCTATAGTTCATCTTATCTACAAGCCTTGACTGAAGCTTTTATTTGTATAACTTTAAAAAGAACAATTTGAGTTTCCGGAATAATGATTTTAAATTCTACAAAACGAAATGCTATTGGCGAGAAACCCAAAGAAATTTATTGTAAATTGGGGCAACAACATTTAATTCGATCGTGTTATGGAATTTTTTTATAACGCAGCTGATATATTTTTCGTTGTATTTCACACGTCATTAACCTTATTTAACGCATTTGGCTGGATATGGCGAAAAACGCGCCGAATCAATCTTGTCACCTTACTACTTACAGGAGCTTCATGGTTTATTCTGGGCCTCTTTTATGGCATA
>JBNJFT010000140.1:0-4043 GCA_051747065.1 Bacteroidota bacterium
TGTAGAAAATAAAGAATACGATTTGCTCGAAATCGTGAGTAACGCTGTTCGTGAGATGAGCGAAGGAGAACTTTTACAGGTCAAAAAATCAAGAAAGATATATATTGACGAAGAAGAATATTTTGAGATTATTAAAAAGAAAACAGCCTCTCTTATCTCCTCCTGTACTTCATGCGGTGCAAGGGCTGCAAATACAGATAAAGAAACAATACAGCTTTTCCACGAGTTTGGAGAAAAAGTTGGTATGGCTTTCCAAATCAAAGATGATCTTCTGGACTACCAAAACTCGCCAAAAATCGGCAAGCCAACAGGAAATGACATCCGGGAGAAAAAAGTAACGCTTCCGTTGATCTATGCACTTAAAAATGCGGGTGAAAAGCATAGAAAAACCATAAAAAAAGCCTTCGGGAAAAAATTAAAAACGAAAGCAGACGTACAAGGAATAGTCAACTTTGCAAAACAGCACAACGGGATAAAGGACGCGGAAGAAAAAATGTATGCGCTGAAAGATGAAGCTCTTGAGATGTTGGAGCATTATGAAGATAATGAAGCCAAAGAGGGTATGATTAATTTGGTAAATTATACAGTGGAAAGAAGCAAATAGAGAAAGAAACGGTTTTACTAAACATATTGCTTTATACCTTCATATTATCCAGGCGTATTCTTAAGTAAGCAGCATCAAATTTAAAATAGGCAATTTCAGAAGTAGAGGTAAATATTAAAAAGACCATCAATTAACTGAGAGGTAGATAGTATTTAGTAGTTAGTAGGATGGCATAAGATGCTTTTTATGAGCAGTTTAAATGAATGGAGTTAAAATCAGTGAACGTGAAAGCTTTCAAATTGAAAATTGAGAGGAGACTCATTTCCATATATTTCTGAGTAGACAAATTCTAAAGAATAGACAGATTCTATAAAAACTAATATTTCCGTATTAACACTTTTTTGAATACTCCCGTTGAGTTGAATAACCGAACCACTTTCTCTACTCAATTAACTCAGTCAACTCAATTTACTTTAATTATCTCATTGCTAGCCGGGAAATGAATTCTATAGCCTTTAACTGTTGCCAAATCGCTACTAACTACTGACTACTTTTCTTTCAGCTAAAAAAATGTGTTAATAAGATTATTTTCTGCTTCTGAATCTGCCTATTTAGCCGGTACTTCTGAAACTGCCTAAACATTCAATCATCCCTGCTTTTTATTCTTCTTCATCCCAGGCAGATACATGTCCACCCAGAAAGGTGCTTACTTCCTTTATTTTCGGTTTTCCAAAATAGCTAAAATGGCTGCCGGTATTTATTCTGGCATTAAGGTTTTCTTTAACAGTTATTTCTCCTCCACCTCCGGTATTCATTTTAACATTTGCTTTTTGGACTATTAAATCGGTGGCAGATAAAATACCCCCTGTGTTAACATAAGCATCCAGGGTATCTGTTTTGCCTTTAATTTCTCCTTGTCCTCCTTGATAAGCTTTAACTTCAAACTTTTCACTTTCTATGGCCATTTTTACATGCGATCCGCTTGTTGCTTTCAATTTGAAAACAGGTTGAATAATGGGGTTTTCAAATTTTACGTCTGCATCTGCCAGAGTTGTCAGAGCATCTAAATCCTGGAAATAAATTTCGACAAAAACTTTTTTTCCTTTTTTAAATAAACCTTTTCTTAAACGTACTTTAAGTTCTTCTTCTTTCACCTCAGTTTTTAAGTTGTCGGGATCAATACCTTCGGTTTCAATGAGCACTTTTGGTTCATCTCCGACAATCAGGCTGGCTTCTATGTTGCCGGATATTTTAAGTTCAGAGAATTGTTTTACTTCCCTTTCCTGAACACCTTGCGCTGAAACATAAAGAGGGAAAAGGATAAAAATAAAAAAGATAAGATTATTTCTCAGCATAAGCAGTGTTTTTTAGATTTAGAGAAAATATTAAAACGTCAGGAAAAATCATCTATTCTCCTAAAGAAACCATCCCCAATTACACTTTTTTGGGTTTGTTGAATTGGGGAGGAATGTATCTTTTTTTGCTAATTGCTATTCAAATAAAAATTCGAAGTCATCATCAGGTCCAAGTTCAAGTGGTTCTTCACCTCCTTTAAAAACTCTTGCTTTTTTAGGTCCAATGAGAGATATTTTTCCGGATTCAACTTGCAGCATAGTTCCTTCCCGAAGTCCAACCACGTATACATAAGGATTGATAACGAGAAATTCGTTTATCCGCATTTCCCTGGTTTCTCCTGCATGTCCTTTTGGGTTGGCATCAAGATAATGAGGATTAATCTGGAATCTTACCAGGTTGAGTGCGTGAAAACTATCAGGTTCAGTAATAGGCATGTCATTTGTTGTTGTAATAGACGGGCATGCAACGTTTGAACCAGCAGACCAACCAATGTAAGGAGTACCATCGATTACTGCATGACGCATTATTTCAATTAAATCTTCCTGCTGCATTACTTTTAGCAGATGGAATGTATTTCCTCCTCCTACAACAATGGCTTCTGCTTCCTGTACTGCTTTTTTCTTATCTTTGTATGAGTATTTATGCAGAGAATCAACTTTTACACCAAATTCATCAAATCTTTTCTGAACTTTTTGTTGGTATTCATCATAAGAGAAACTGACTGCTGCGTATGGGATAAAAAGAACCTTAGATACCCTGCCGTCTAAAAAATCTTTAATGTTATCTTTTGCATGTTCCAGATATTCTTCACCAGCGTTTGTTGAATTGCTTATTAATAGAAGTTCCATAGTGTTTATAATTTTACAGGTTTAATTTTGGTAAAAATAACAAATTCCTGATGCAATTAGAAATATCAGCAAAAGATATAAGTTGTTTTTTGGCCGGAAAAGGCATTGATTTTGTTTCCGCACTTTGATGGCAAAAGAAAATCTTTTGTTATTGGATTATTATTCAATGCCTTTTGTCTACAGCTGTTTATGAGGGGCTCATTTTAGAAGCTTAGGCTAAACCCGACAGTAAACGGGTGGAGTTTGGGCCCTTTGTCTTTCTGAAATAAAGGTGTTTCATAATAGTTTGCAAAGACCTTCAAAAAACCATATCCCATTTTTACAGTATATCCATAGCGGAGAGGTGAAAGATAAAAGTCTCCTCTGTTTTTTTCCTTTTTCCTGTCTCCGTCTTCATTATAAACTACTTTAGTGTGGGAGCCGATTTTTACACCGCCGATAACTCCTGCGGTTATAAAAAATTTGCTGTCCTCGTTAACAGGTGTCTGGTATTCAAAAAGTATCGGGACAGTAATGTAGGTGGTTGTAAGTTTTGCTTTTTCCACATTAAGGTTTTCATAAGAACTGTCTCTTACTATCTGATCATTATCTTTTTTTATTGGTGATAGGTTATCAAATCGGTAATCATTAAATTCAAAACCCATACCTGTCCCTATTCCAAAGTTTTCTTTGATAATGGGGACTTCATATTCAATAAAGTTTAAATTTATGTTCCACGACTTACTGGTATTTAGCTCCATGAAGTCGTTTTGATCAGAGAGGATCATCGAAAAGTCCTCGTTTAGGTAATTGTTTATACCAAATTCAAAACCAGCCCAATGTATATCAAAATTTTCTTTTGACTTTCCAAAGTCGAAATTGAAATCACCATCATCATTGTTAAAGTCTGAAGAATCTTGCCATTCATCTCTTTTGACGTCAATTGAAGTGCCTTCTTCATCACTCGTTATTCTGATTTTTTTCTTTTTGAAATTGATATTCGTTGTATCCTTTTTAGAAGTATCTTTCTTTGAAGGTTTAATGGAGTCTTTTACTTCAACGTTAATAGGATGAGACAAAGCCGCATCTATATTAAAATCAGTAAATGCAGAAGCTTTTGTGTTGATACCCAGAACAATGACCAGGCTCGTTAATAGTGTGAATGTCAGTTTTTTCATAATATTTTATTTTATGATTTTTAATAAGACGGGAAGCTATATAGAAATGTTACAACCAGAACCAAATTAATCATTTATTTTGGTTGAAATAGAAAATTTTTCCGTTTTGAATGCCAGCTTTTTAAGCTCCCCTTTCTT
>JBNJFT010000140.1:4143-6110 GCA_051747065.1 Bacteroidota bacterium
TCTATCTAAATTCATATTATTTTTTATAATAGACTTATCAAATTTTATATTATCTTCAACATAATTAGAATATCTGTCATTATAGTTTGTATAATCACTTGAATTACTGAATAATAAACCAAAAAGTAATGTAACACTTGCAGCAAAAGCAATTATTTGCTGATAGTTAATATTATATAGTTTATATTTCTTTTTTTCCTTGATTTTCAGTTTTTCTTTTTCCGGATAGGTAACTGAATTATCAGGAGTGAGTTTGGTTTGGGTGTAGAGCTTATATGTTTTAGCTTTTTCTTGTTCCTCTTTTATGTATTGATCAAAAAGAATTGTTTCATTTTTTGTTAAATCTCCTTCCAGTTTTGCAATACAAAGTTCCTCAAACGGTGAT
Organism: Bacteroidota bacterium; assembly: GCA_051747065.1. GTDB lineage: Bacteria > Bacteroidota > Bacteroidia > Bacteroidales > UBA12077 > JAGXLC01. The sequence goes on from JBNJFT010000140.1 coordinate 4,529, forward strand.
TCATCCGGGAATATCGCATTGTTTTTCTTTAATGTGTTTTTTTCAGGAAAGGATATATTTTGTGTTGGATTAATTTTAACTTCTTCCCAGGATTCGAACTCTTCTTTTAGATCCGGATTGGCAGCCATGAATTGCAAAAATTCTTCTTTCCGGGAAGAGCTTAAATTTCCTTCCATATAATCAATAATGAAGGCTTCGTAATTATGTCTGTTTATTTTCCACATCATTGTTTTATAAAACCTGTTCAAGATTCCCTATAAACTCTTTCATTGTTTTTCTGGCACGATAGATATAAACTTTAACTTGCGATTCGTTTAATTTTGTTATTTCTCCAATTTCTTCGTAAGAATATCCTTCGTAATCTCTTAGAAGAATGGCTGTTCGTTGAACTTCGGGCAGTTTTTTCAGTCCTGCTTCCAATACCTCATTAATTCCTTTATATTCATCGGAATATGCTGGTTCGTAAACTGATGTTTCGTCCATTTCTTCTATTCGTCTGTCTTTTCTTATGGAATCAATCATGGTGTGATAAGCGGTTGAAAAAATGTATGACTTCGCTTTGTTGAAAGCTACTCCATCAGATTTAATCCATAATTTTTCATACGTTGACTGGACTATGTCTTTCGCTTTTTCCTCGTTTTTTATTTGTTTTAGAATAAAGCGGTATACATTATCTGAATATTGATCTACACATTGATTAAATTCCTGTACAGTCATAATATTATTTAATCTTTTCGAATGACGATTGAAAGTTTAATTTGTTACAAGGAAAAACGAACTTCCCTGTTTAAATTAATCAAAACTTATGCCAGCTTTATAACTGACTGAACTTGAGCGCTTAAATAAAAGTTTGGGTGTGCGAATATGAACTCCTTTTATCCGGTTCCGAACATTTATTTGACTTTGTTTAAAAGAAATATAATCTTTGTATTTGGGAATTAACAAAGAGATAAAGGAACCATTTTAATACTAAATACGTATATATGTAAAAAGGAGGTGTTTGCTTATGAAACCCTCATCCACAAATTGTAGACAAAGGAATATGGATAAATTGTGCAGTGCCTGCAGGCAGGAGGGTTCCATGCTTTTATATTCTCAAAATGTTAAATTAACAAAAATATATCATTAAAAATCAAACTGTTAATTAAACTCTATCCAAATGAAAAATCATTTTTTTTGCCCAAAATGCCAAAGCTTTCTTAATATCGAGGATAATTTAATCTTCGCTGTGAAAGCTGAAAATGGAAAAACCGGGTTAATTACATTAAGCCCTGAAATAGGAAATTATTCTGTAAAGACAAATCCTTATTTTGAAATTGAAAAGGGAATGAAATATGAATTTTATTGCCCAGTATGTGGCAAAGAATTAGCAAGTGAAGTAAACGAAAATTTGACTCATCTTCGTATGGTCGATGAAGAAAACCATGAGTATGAAGTCATGTTTTCCAAAATTGCCGGAGAGAAAAGCACTTATACTTTAATAGGAGAAAATGTAAAAATGTATGGAGAGGATTCCGGAAACTATGTTGATTTCGTAAATTTAAGCAATGTTAAGTAGGCACATTCAGAAGTAGAGGTAAAT
>JBNJFT010000141.1:0-6109 GCA_051747065.1 Bacteroidota bacterium
CTCATAATTTTCTTGTAAATTTGATTATAAACAAAAATAAAAACAATTGGTGTTTATATCCCAATGACAGAAATAAGACACAATTGGTTTTATTCAAATATGTTGGCAACTATGTTAAAAATCAAGATATATGGAACATATGAAGACTAAATTAATATTAATTGGACTAATTTTCCTGATAATCGGCTGTAATAGGGCAAAACAAGATGAGCAGGCGACAAATGAAAAGGATGAGATAAGTCAAGACAGTTCAGAGAGTTCAGTGGTTTATGACTCATCAGAAGCAATTTGGACACATGACTATAACCAGCAGACTAAAGAATTTGAAGTAAAGCAATTACGGTCTGTTGACAGAGACGCATTAACGGGTGAGGCTTTAGAGAAAATAAATAACAAATCATGGCCGAGAGTACCGGTAAAATTTATCAAAACTTCAAATGACACAGCATTCATATCCATTCCGGACAGTAAAGTATTGACACAACAAATGGGAAGTGCCGGAGCGGAGAGTTTCATGCTTACAACGACATTCTCGTTTACTGAGTTAAAAGGAATAAATCACGTTTCGTTTGACTTTGAAGAAGGAGACCACGCAAGACCAGGTGTTTACGAACGGAATTCGTGGGACAGGAATAAAAAACAATAAAATGAAACCCCGCTAAGCGGAATTTGCAATTCCGCTTTATTTCTTCAAAGCTCCATTATACAAGCACCAATAATTATAAACAAAAGCACCCAAAAAATTACAACTACCACCCGGCGGAAGCAGAAATTTATTCCATATCAACTTTCTTTTTTCATAATCTCTTTGGCTATAAAAATATAAGAATCCCTCCGGTAAATATCTATGCCAATCTGTTTGAGAAAAGCATATTTACCGGGAAATAATACACATAGTATTTTAAATGCCAATAACAAAAGTTTAAAATTAGAGAATATTTGCCAAAATAAGTAAGCAATACAGCGTTTTGAAGAAGAGAAGGCATCCTCTGGTTGAAACAAAGGCAAAAATTTTCATTAAATTTGTAGAAACCTGAAAAATTGCTTCTATGAAGAAACTGGTCGTTTTAACGGGTTCCGGCATAAGTGCGGAAAGTGGTATAAAAACTTTTCGCGACATGGGTGGCTTATGGGAACAATACGATGTCACAGAAGTTGCCAGTCCCGATGCCTGGGAACGAGATCCGGAATTGGTCCTTCGTTTCTATAACGAACGAAGAAAACAATTGCTGGAGTCAGAGCCCAATACAGGACACAAGACTTTGGTAGAGCTGGAAAAGTATTTTGATGTTCAAATCGTCACCCAAAATGTAGATGACTTGCACGAGCGGGCAGGAAGCTCCAATGTACTTCATTTGCATGGCGAAATCAGAAAAGCCCAAAGTACTGCCGACCCCAATCTAATTTATGATATAGAAGGCTGGGAATTAAAGATGGGTGACAAATGCGAAAAAGGATCTCAGTTGCGTCCGTATGTTGTCTGGTTCGGAGAACCGGTTCCAAACATACAGAAAGCAGCAGAAATAAGCGCTCAGGCCGATATATATGCAGTAATCGGAACATCTATGCAAGTTTATCCGGCAGCAGGATTAGTCGATTTTGTAAGCGAAAATGTGCCTGTCTATGTGGCAGACCCAAAAGCCTCAAAACCGGGCAGGAGTGAAAACGTAAAATTAATTCAGGAAAAAGCAAGCACTGGAGTGCCTAAAATGAAAGAAGAACTTATAAAATAGGAATACAGAAGGCATATAAGAACATATAAAAAAACCTTATATGACCTTACATGCCTTACATGGTTCAAAAACAAACTATGAAACCAATAAAAGAACTCTTCACCCATATTGGCCGGTACTTTGTCTTAATGGGGCGTGTATTCGCACCTCCGGAGAAAAAAAGAATGTACTACAGGAGGGTCCTGCAGGAAATAGAATTTCTGGGCATTAATTCTATGGGCATTGTGGCGATCATTTCCATATTTATCGGAATGGTCATTACGATTCAGACCGCATATAATACAGAAAGCCCATTGTATCCATCTTACCTGATTGGCCTAGCAGTACGGGATATCCTACTGCTTGAATTTTCTTCCACAATTGTAGCTTTAATCCTTTCCGGCAAAGTGGGCTCAAATATTGCCTCTGAACTTGGCACCATGAGAATTACCGAACAAATCGATGCACTCGAGATCATGGGAGTAAATTCAGCAAGTTACCTGATTATACCTAAAATCATAGCTGCTGTATTTTTCCTGCCATTTCTAACAATCATGAGTATCTTTATCGGCCTTTTCGGTGGATGGCTTGGAGGAATTTTCACGGGCGTAATATCTTCTGCTGATTATCTTCAGGGTATTCAGTTTGCTTTTATTCCATATTACATTACTTATACTCTGATAAAAGCCGCCATATTTGGATTTATAATAACTTCGGTTTCTGCTTACAGGGGATACTATTCCTACGGAGGAGCTTTGCAAGTAGGAAAAAACAGCACCCGCGCTGTAGTTGACAGCAGCATTCTCGTCTTGTTTTTTAATTACATTTTAACACAATTATTGCTGACATGATTCGGGTAGAAAACGTATACAAAGCATTTCAAGGAGTTGAAGTCATAAAAGACATCAACGTAGATTTCGAGGAACGTAAAACCAATATGATCATTGGAGCCAGCGGATCAGGGAAAACCGTGCTGTTGAAGTGTATCGTTGGTTTGCTGACTGTTGATAAAGGACGAGTTTATTATGATGATACGGTCTTCAGTGAGCTCTCCTTCCAGAAAAAAAAGGACATCCGGAAAAATATCGGCATGGTTTTTCAGGGCGGAGCGCTGTTCGATTCGGCAACTGTTGAAGAAAATGTCAGGTTTCCGCTGGACATGTTCACAGAAAAAACAGACAAGGAGAAATCCGACAGAGTCAATGAATGCCTGGAACGCGTAAATATCAGAAATGCCAATCATCAGTACCCCGGAGAAATCAGCGGCGGAATGCAAAAACGCGTAGCCATAGCACGCGCAATTGCCCTGAATCCAAAATACTTATTTTTCGACGAACCCATTTCCGGCCTTGACCCCATGACAGGAATCAGAATTGACAAACTGATTGAAGAAATCACCAAGGATTTCCACATTACTACCATTATAAATACACACGACATGAATTCGGTAATGGAAATGGGCGAAAACATCGTCTTTATTCATGAAGGACAAAAGTGGTGGCAAGGAAGCCGGAATGAATTGTTTGAATCTAAAAACAAGGAACTCAACGATTTTGTCTTTGCGACAAAACTCGCAAAACACGCCAAAGGCATGATGAGCGATGAGTCACATAGTAAATCATAGATGGTGGATGATGGATGGTGGATATTGAATGGATGATAGATGGTAGATATTAGATGGTGGAGAACTTGAAATAACAGTTTACAGCAGTGGCAGTAAAGAAAGCAGTCGGCAGTCGGCGGTAGGCAGTAGGTAAATATAAGCACCTATACGAAATATCAGAAAATTCCCCGCCAAGAGCTAAAGGCTAAAGGCAAATTGCAGTGGCAGTAACAGCAGTTGCAGCAGTGGGGCAATTTCTAAGTTAGAAGAAACATCAACCCAACCTTCCGCTTGAACGAACGTTTTAGTTATTGATTGATTAAGAAAGTCAGGTACTTTCATTATGATTCAACTTGAACCGTATTCGAAGAATGCCCGATTCAAAACTTGTAGAAACAAGCTTAAATGTTCCGATTTCAGAAGTATTCTTCACATGAGCCCCTATGCATAAACACGAATCATAGTTGCCTACATGCACAACTCTCACGGATTGCCCCTCTGTTTTTGGCAGCCGGGAAACATCATACACTTCAGCAGCTTTGGAATAAGACTTATATTCCTCTTTTACCGCGAGATTCAGTGAAATAATCCGGTTGACTTCATCTTCTAAAGCCCGTTCTTCCTCTTTAGTGAGTGGTCGGTCAAAGTAATAATCACACTTCGATTTTTTCCGCTCCAAATGCATAGAAAAGGAGCGATCGCTCCCAAGCATACGGATCATAGTTTGATTCAAAACATGTTCCGCAGTGTGCATTTGTGGATCATAATCTTTCATATTAATCCTGACTAATATATTTAATTGTTGCTACTAAAAAAATTTCGAAAGCTCTACATATCGAACATCTAAAATCAAACATCGAATATCCATCATCGAACATCAAACATCTACCATCAACCCATTTCATAAATTCTCTGCAGCCTATCTGGATCATGAATCGTTATGTTCTTCCCCTCAATGCTTAAAATATTATCTTTCCTGAATTCGGATAAAATACGGATTACATTTTCTGTGCTCATGTCGATAAGCTGCGCTATTTCTTTCCTGCTGACAGGAAGTTCAAAGGCATTTTTATTATAGATATGATTGGCAAAAAATAAAAGAATGTAGGCAATCCGCCCTCTTAACTGTTTGGTGTTTATTTTCATCCGTGTATGTATCACATCATCGGAAACTTTGCTTATCTTCTCAAGGAAATCAAGGGCAAAATCGCCATTTTCCTTTATAAGTTTTTTAATGACATCAAGTTCCACAAAACAAACAACGGATGGTTCTATAGCTGTGATGGTATAGAGTTGTTGCCGGTTGGAAAAAATACTTAACAAACCAACAAAATCCATCGGTTTTGCAATGCTGATAATATGCTCCTTTTCGTTTTTTTCAGTAGATAATAGTTTCACCAGGCCCTTTCGTAAGTATAAAAAAGTAGTGATCTCATCTCCTTCCTGAAAAATGACTTCTCCTTTCTTATAAGCAAACTCCTTTTTGTGGTTATCAATTAACTCCAACTCCTCTTTTGTAAGCTTATTGAATGCCCATGAGCGGTAGACACAATTTGTGCAGGATTGATGATTCAATTCTTGAGACATTTCTATAATTTTTTATGATATATATCAACCATGATATTTAACAGTCTAATAAACAAATCTAAATATATACATGTTCGTATATTTGTTGAAGTTTTGTTAATTATTTAACAGCAGATCGATTCAAAGTTAAAACAAATACCATCAAAATATTGTTAAACAATTAACATCTCCATTACAAAAACTAACTATAAAGTTAAAACAAAAACCATCAGAATATGAAAAAGATTGTCATTTTAGGAGCAGGTACCGGAGGAACCATCATGGCTAATAAACTCCGTAAAACGCTCAGTAAGGAAGAATGGGAAATCACCATTGTAGATAAAGACAAAACACACTACTATCAACCCGGTTTCTTATTTATTCCGTTTGGTATTTACAGCAAAGACGATGTGATCAAACCCAAAGCAAATTTCATTCCTTCCGGGGTAAAATTGGTCTTTCAGGACATCGATAAAATAGAACCATCAAACAATAAAGTACTGTTGGGTGATGGCCAGATCTTAAATTATGATTACCTGATCGTTGCTACAGGCACCAACATCGATATCGATGATACGCCCGGACTAAACGATAAATTATGGCACAAAGACATTTTCGATTTCTACACATTAAACGGAGCACTTGAATTAAGAAAGCGTTTAAGAGACTGGGAAGGAGGTGAACTTGTAGTGAATGTTGCAGAACAACCCATTAAATGTCCTGTAGCTCCACTTGAATTTACATTCCTCGCCGATGCTTACTTCACAGAAATAGGCATAAGAGACAAGGTAAACATCACTTACGCCACACCACTGTCCGGGGCTTTTACAAAACCAAAAGCATCACAAATGTTAGGTGAATTACTGGAAGAAAAAAACGTAAATGTTATTCCCGATTTTTACCTGGAAAAGGTGGACAACGAGAACAAGAAAATCGTATCATACGACGAAAGGGAAATTCCTTTCGATGTGTTAAGCATTGTTCCGGTAAACTCAGGATCTTCAATTGTTGAAAGAAGCGATATGGGCGATGACCTGAATTACATTCCCACGGACAAATACACACTTAAATCAAAAAACCATGACAACATTTTTGTTTTAGGTGATGCTTCAGACATTCCGACTTCCAAAGCTGGTTCCGTAGTCCATTTTGCATCAGATGTAGTATATGAAAACTTATTAAGCGCAATTGAGGGACGCCCATTAAAAGCAAAATTCGACGGGCATTC
>JBNJFT010000142.1:0-6091 GCA_051747065.1 Bacteroidota bacterium
AAAAAAAAGCCTGCAAAAATGCAGGCTTAGTTCTATCTATAATATTTTCAGCGCGTACATTTTTGCATTATAGTCCTATTCCATCGTGATGATGGTGAATATAAAGATTTGTATGTACACGAGTTTGTTTCATAATTGATTGCAATGTTATATACTTTTATCTAAAAATCCAAATATTTTTTCAGTTATAACATCTTCCTTTATTAATCTATTTTTTCCCAATCAATTTCCTCTTTCCAGTCATCTTCTTCATCCAGAAAGCCATACATAACAGCTTTTACTTTACTTTTAGATATATCCTGGCCTTCACTCTCATAATAACCGTCGTTATCACGATATTCCATTAAATATCCGTCTTCCGTAACTGCTGCCTGCACAAATGTTCCGGCTTTACGAAGGGATATGTAATTGTTTTCTTCATCCAGTTCACCGATAGCTTTGCGTAAGTCCGCCTTTTCTACATCCGAACTTGTTTCCCCGTTGGCCATTTCCATGTGATATGTATTCATCGATTCTTTCATTTCGTCTGCCGCTTTCTCATACTCCTTACTCATTTCATCGGCCCTTTTCTCCAGAGATTTTCTACTATCTTCTATTTTATCACTGAAACTACTGCCGGCTTTATTGTATTTATGCCCTGCAAACAGATTAATTATCAAAAATACAACAAGCAAACCACCTAAAATATAGGAGATAGCTTTTGCAGGTTGAACTTTACCTTCAAGCGTTGTTGTAACTGCAATATAAAGCATATAAACAGCGTAAAGGTTCACAGCAAAGCCAATTATAGCATCAAGTGCATAGCTTATTCCCCCAAAGAATCCTAAAAATGCATTAATTGGCAAAATAACCATAATGGCAGCTGCTACCCGCATGTTGGGTTCGAAATTTCCGTTTCCGTTACAAATAGAAGAGATTATCAGGATAATTACTCCCCCAATAAAAACTCCTATAACTGCACCGACGATTGACCAGAAAAAAGCAGCAATACCAATAGCACCGCCAAGAATACCTCCCGTAAAACCACTAATATTGAAAAGGCTCCAAAGCAAAGCAAACACACCTGCTATAGCACCATAAACCAAGACTTTAAGTATAGGATCACCTAAACCGCCTTGTATTTCCATCGAAGAAAAATACTCTTTTGGTTGAAAAAGAGCTTTTTTTGAATCTTCGTAAAGTTTTTTAAAACTAAATCCTCCGTTGCTCATAATCTTTAATTGTTTTTAGTTAGTTTGAAATGTCAAGATAATAAAAAAAAGAATGGAAGTAAAGTATAGTGGAAAAATTATGGGTTTTTGCCTTTCTGTATTAATACCTATAAACCGCACACAATTTTCTATTCTTTTCCGGCATCTCATCAGACTTCAGAACATGAATATTGCCATCAGTAAAGTATGTATTTATTAATGCGTAATTTATAAGCTCTTTATCTTCCGGCGCTGCTTCAGTTGCTTTAATATAAATAGAAACGTTATTCTTTTGTGTTACGTTATGAAATTTTTCTATATCTATATTGTTTAGTTGTTTCATAAGGCATTCACATTTTTTGTTTAACTCGTCAACATAACGTATGCATGTAAATTTTTATTGTATCAAACAAAACACTCAACCCACACATTTTCAACACATTAATCCCAAAAACTACTTGTGATAAAAAGTTAATTTCCCTAAAACTATCAATACTCAATTAAAGAATCTTCTGTAATTCTCTTAATGCATGTATTTCATAAGTGGAATCTTCATGATGCGATTGATAATTTGGATTGAAAAACACTTGATCAATTCCTGCCGATTTGGCTCCCTTAATATCACCTTCAAGGTCGTCTCCGATCATTATGCTTTTTCCCGCCTTTGTATTGGCTTCTTTTAATGCAAAATGAAAAATATCCACATGCGGTTTTTGAACCCCAACTTGTTCGGAAGTAATGATTTTCTGAAAGTAATTTTCTAACCTACAATTTCTTATCTTCTTAAACTGGACTTCATGAAAACCATTGGTTATAATATATAAGTTATATCTATTTTTCAGATACGCGAGAGTAGAATGTGTATCCGGGAAAAGCTTGGTTTTGTTTGCACTTAGCGAGACATAATCCTCTCCTAATTCTTTAGCCAAGGTTTCATCTTGGTAACCAAATTCCTCAAGTGTTAACTGAAAACGTTTATATTTTAATACTTCCTTTTCAATATTCCCATTCCTGTATTCTTCCCATAATTTTTTGTTGATCTTGCGGTATGCTTCATGAAATGAATCAAAATCAGGGAAAATGACTCTCAAATTGTGTTTTTCATACATTTCAATAAATGTATCCCTGGCATTTGCTTCAAAATCCCACAATGTTCTGTCTAAATCAAAAAAAACGCTTTCATATTGCATAATAAGTACTGTTGAGTGTTATAAAAATGGAAAGCAAATTTATAAATGCTCTTCACATTTTTAAATTAATCTTTAATTTGATTCTATAAATATTCAGTCAGCTTTTCCAAAGCCATCCCTCTTGAGCCTTTTATCAGGATTGAACTGTCAGTAATTGGGTGTTCTTTAATATAGTCTATTAAATCCTGAGTATGTTGAAAAGTAAGATATTTTTTTGCCTTAGTATTTAAAAATTCTTTTCCGACCAGATAAACGTTCTCGAAGCCAAATTCATGAATTATTTTGATAACATCCATGTGTTCCTGTTCACTATATTTTCCTAACTCAAACATATCGCCGAGAATTATGACTTTTTTATCTCTTTTTATTTCGAAAAAATTTTCCAGGGCTAAATGCATACTTGTTGGATTAGCATTATAAGCATCCAGAAATATTTCATTTTTATCTGTTTTTAATATCTGTGACCGGTTGTTTTCCGGAACGTAATTTTGAATTGCCTTAAAAATATCTTTTGAGGGAACCTGGAAAAAATAACCGATACAAATACCAGCCAGAATATTTTCAAAATTGTACTTTCCCGTCATATTGCTTTTAATCAGCTCATTGTCCTTTCTTATTTCCAAAAAAGGAACCGAACTGATAATTTCACCTCTGCAATCAGCAGAAACACTAATACCATAAGAAAATGAACTGCAGCCTTTTTGTTGTACAAGTTTTTCCAGTAGTTGGTTATCTTTATTGAAAAATATAGTGCCGTTGTTACCACATATATAATCATAAAGTTCGCTCTTTGCCTGAATAACTTTCTCATAAGAACCAAAACCTTCCAGATGTGCTTTTCCAATATTAGTAATAACTCCATAATCAGGTGCTGCAATTTGGCATAGAGTCTTAATCTCATGAAGATGGTTTGCTCCCATTTCAATAATAGCGAATTCGTGCTTTTTATTCAATTGCAAAAGGGTAAGAGGAACTCCAATATGATTATTGTAATTTTTCGGGGTGGCAAGAACGACATATTTTTCTGATAGCACCCTGTTAACTAACTCTTTAGTTGTTGTTTTCCCATTCGTTCCTGTTATTCCGACTACAGTAGCTTCCATTTGTAACCGATGCATCTTTCCAAGTTTCTGAAGAGCTAACAATGTATCATCTACCAAAATATAACGTTCATCTACTGCATATTCTTCCTCATCTACAACGGCATATTTGCAGCCTTTACTCAATGCTTCTTCTGCGTATTTATTCCCATTGAAATTTTCACCTTTTAGACTAAAAAACAGAGAATTATTTATTATATCTCTACTATCTATCGAAATAGAATCACACTCTAAAAATCGATTGTATATATAGTTAATATCCATTCTGACAAAAATAAAAAAAACCTCATTTCAAAAATGAGGTTTTTAAAATTATATAAGATTTATATTATTACATTCCCTCTGGGCTACCAACATGTGTCATAGCACAACGGAAACCAATATCATTGCTTGCACTGCTTTGATCACGGAATCTGCGGGTAGCCGGATTAAGCCAATATGCTCTGTCTTTCCATGAACCACCTTTGTATACTCTTGCCTTATCAGTTATAAGAGATGATTCATCTGTGTACATCTCGCCTGTACTTTCACTACCTCTGCCCTCTTCACTGTCAAAATCGATTCTTGACTGAAGATCGCCATCTTGATAATTACGGTAATCTGCCTTTTGGTAATTCCTTCTGTCAGCAGCATCTTCTGGTTCAATAGGCGTTTCCTGAATTCTGCCTAAGCTATCACGAGGAGCAAGGCTTCCATCTTCATTTCTTACTCGTTTCGTAAAGACGTTTCCTCTAAATGGATTAAAACCAGATACGTCCTGATGAGAGGAAGGCCTATAGACATCTTGCACCCATTCATTAACGTTTCCTGCCATGCAATAGAGTCCAAAATCATTTGGCCAATAGGCTGTTACATTTGTCGGAATACTTGCATTATCATTAAGATCACCGGCAACACCCATCATATCTCCTTTACCACGTCTAAAGTTGGCCATCATTTCTCCACGATTTTTTCTCTCTGAATTTCTTACGTTGTGGCCATCCCAAGGATATTGTCTTCTTTCATAAACTCTTTCTTCATAGGTGTTTCCAACGTAGGCTAATGCAGCGTATTCCCATTCTGCTTCTGTTGGGAGTCTATATTTTGGGAGTATTATTCCATCAGACATATTAACTCTACGTTCATCTTTGTTAGGATCCAATGCAGGGAGGTTTTCTTTTACAACTCCTTCATATTTTCCAGCCAGATAAGCCTCTGTATTAAAATTCTCTTTTCCAACCTGTTGTGGATCCATCTCCAGAATTCCTTCTTCTACTAATCGTCTCTCATTAACCCTGTCTGTACGCCATGTGGTGTAATCGCTTGCCTGTAACCAATTAACTCCCACTACAGGATAATTATTGTAAGCTGGATGCCTTAAGTAATATTCGACATAAGGCTCATTGTATGCCATTTTACTCCGCCATACAAGAGTGTCTGGCAATGCGTTTCTATATACTTCAGGTTGATCAACAAAAACCCTCTGAAGCCAGTCCAGATACTCACGATAGTCAACATTTCTTACTTCTGTTTGATCCATATAAAAGGAAGTTACTGTTACTCTTCTGGGGGATTGATCCCATTTATACATCAGGTCCTCCTTTGTTCTTCCCATGGTGAACGTTCCGCCTTCTACATAAACAAGCCCTGGTCCGGCTTCTTGTTCGTAATCTGTATTTACTTCAAAACCTCCGTTTTCAGGATCGTTGTAATTCCAGCCAGTAGTTGGGGAAGTATTTCCTAACTTTTCTCCTCCCCCTTGTGATCCACAACTTGTGATAATAAGAAGAACAACAAAGATAATCGAGTAGATCTTAAGGTTAAATTTCATAATAGACAAGTTTTATTTTTTAATTTCAAATATAATAATTTTTTGCTGTAAGCGAAATTTACTCAACAAAAATAACTTCTTTTTAGTCAAATTATTGTTTTAACGATTTTTTTCTTCACCCTTATACTGAAAATTAACAGTAAAGGTTACTTCATGAGCGCCCGAATATATATTTTTTTGCATATTACTAAAAAAATCCCCGTCATAACTGTAATGTATGCTGTAATTTGAAAAATTAAATCCGGCATATAAAATTAAATGAAAATATTGAAACTGATGGTTGTGACGGGAAAAAACTCCAAATTTATAGTTGCGGTTATCTATAATACCTCCATATTGAAACGTAGTGGAATATGGCTGTGCTTCAATGAATAGCACTGGTGTAAGAACAGGAACATTACTTGTTTCTTTTTGCCACATCATAGGAATGTCAATGTCAAAATACAAATTGTATTTGCGGGGAATGTTCGCCTGATTTGAATTTAACATTGAAGTGGGTTTGTTAAGGTGATGCACTGCTAATCCTAAGCTGAATTCCCTATAGCTCCTCAGCATATAATTTTTATAAACCATCAAAATGCCTGTATTGAATTCCAAATATTGATCTGTAAGAGAGCTGAAATTTTCAGTTTGATTGGTTTTATCCAATTCCCAATCGACCGGATCAAACATGTCCGGAAAAATGAGATCATCAGTATTGTAGGAAAGATAACCTAATTTGCCCTCCAAGCCTGCATACAGAAATATATTGTTTTGCACTTGAAAATGATAAGAATACATGACACTTCCAAAAATTCTATT
>JBNJFT010000143.1:0-6001 GCA_051747065.1 Bacteroidota bacterium
TGATAAATGAAGACCAACTGGAACAACTCTGTCTGAACTGGTTTGAAGAAAAGGGATACACCATTGTAAATGGAAAAGATATTGCACCTGAAAGTGATTCTCCTGACAGGGAAGATTACCGCGAGGTAATATTGAAAAGCAGGCTTTTATCAAGGCTTAAGCTTATTAATCCTGATATTCCTCATACTGCACTTGAGGAAGCTGTAATCCGTATTTCAAAGCCTGAAACTCCAATTCTCATAAAAAATAACAGAATTTTTCACAAATACCTTATTGAAGGTGTTTCTGTTCAATACCGACAAAATGATGAAATAGTTGATGATTATGTGAGGCTTATCGATTTTAGCAAGAGTAATAATAATGAATTTCTTGTTGTTAATCAGTTCAGTGTTTCAGGTACAAATAAAATCCGTCGTCCTGATATAGTTGTATTTGTAAACGGACTCCCGGTTGCAGTTATAGAGCTTAAAAATCCTGCTGATGAAAATGCCGATGTATGGGATGCATATAATCAGCTTCAAACCTATAAAGAAGAGATATCAGAGCTTTTTACATTTAACGAGGCCATGGTTATTAGCGATGGTATGAATGGGCGTATAGGTTCGTTAACAGCAAGTAAAGAATGGTTTATGCCGTGGAGAACCATTCTGAATGAAGACGATAGACCTGAATTTAAATTTCAGCTTGAAACCATTGTAAAAGGTTTTTTTGATAAACAATTGTTTCTTGATTATATCCGTTATTTTGTTCTTTTTGAAGTAAACGGAGACAATATTGTTAAAAAGATTGCAGGTTATCATCAGTTCCATGCTGTAAGAGAAGCTGTAAATGCAACTATTACGGCATCACGTCTGCCTGATAAAAATAAAATAGATGATCGCCGTGCTCCATGGGGAAAAGAGGTTGAACCCGGATCTAAAAAAGCCGGGGTTGTCTGGCATACCCAGGGCTCAGGAAAAAGTATTTCCATGGTCTGCTATGCAGGAAAGCTGCTTCAGCAGAGGGAAATGAACAATCCGACTATTATAATTGTTACAGACAGAAACGATCTTGATGGTCAGCTTTTTGATACTTTTAAAATGTCTAAAGATACTTTAAAGCAGACTCCGGTTCAGGCTGACGGACGTGAAGAACTTCGTGAGACTCTTGCAGCCCGGCAGGCAGGTGGAATTATATTTACCACAATTCAGAAATTCTCATTGCTGAACGGAGAAGAAAAACACCCTGTGTTAAACAGCAGAAATAATATTGTTGTAATTTCGGATGAAGCCCACAGAAGTCAGTACGGAGAAAAGGCAAAGCTTAACACAGCAACAGGAAAGTATACCTTTGGATACTCAAAACACCTTAGAGACTCTATGCCGAATGCAACTTTTCTTGGATTCACAGGAACCCCTATCTCAATGGATGATAAGGATACACGCGCTGTTTTTGGAGGTTATGTAAGTATTTATGATATTCAGGATGCTGTGGATGATGGTTCAACTGTTCCTATTTATTATGAAGCCCGGCTAGCAAAGCTTGATATTAACAGGGATGAAATAGACGAGCTTAATAATGAAGTAGAAGAAGTTATTGAAGATGAGGAAGATCTTTCAGTCAGGGAAAGTACAAAAAGCAGGTGGGCTGCCCTTGAAAAGCTTGTCGGGTCTGAGCCCAGAATTAAACAGGTAGCAAAGGATCTGGTAAATCATTTTACATCAAGAACAGAAACATTTCCCGGAAAAGCAATGATTGTATGCATGAGCAGGGAAATTTGTGTGGCAATGTTTAACGCTATAGTAGAATTAAAACCTGAATGGCAGGGAAAGCTTAATAAAGAATCTGTTGATAAAACAGGGTATTATGATGCAAATAACGGTACTCTAAGGGTTGTGATGACAGGAAGTGCTTCTGACAGATCAGAGCTTCAGAAACATTTATACAATAAGCAGCAAAAAAAGCAGCTGGAGAAGAGGTTTAAGGATAGTGAGGATGAATTAAAACTTGTTATTGTCCGGGATATGTGGCTCACAGGTTTTGATGCGCCTGTATGTCATACAATGTATGTTGATAAACCTATGAAAGGTCATAATTTAATGCAGGCCATTGCCAGGGTAAATCGAGTTTTTAAAGATAAACCCGGCGGTCTTGTTGTAGATTATATAGGAATTGCCAATGAACTGAAACAGGCCTTAAAAGATTATACCGATGCCAACGGCAGAGGAGAACCTGCCATTGATTCATACCAGGCCTATGCAATTCTGATTGAAAAAATGGATGTTGTACGCGGTATGTTTCATGGGTTTGATTATAGTGATTTTGAATTAAAGGCACTTCAGCTTCTTCCACTGGCTATGGATCATATTCTGGGCCTTGACGACGGTAAAAAACGTTTTTCTGATGCTGTTGCTGCAATCAGTAAGGCATATACTCTTTGTGGTACACTTGAAAAAGCAGAAGCCTTAAAAAAAGAGATAGCTTTTTTCTCAGCTGTGAAGTCAGCAATAAGTAAATATACCAGTGTTGATAAAAAGCAGAGTGAAGCGGAGCAAAATTCTGTATTAAAACAGATAATAGATAATGCGATAATTGCAAATGGTGTTGCAGATGTATTTAAACTTGCAGGTCTTGAAAAACCGAATATAGGGCTTTTATCAGATGACTTTTTAGAAGATGTAAAAAATATGCCTCAAAAAAACCTTGCTGTATCTTTGCTTGAACGGCTTTTAAAGGATCAGATTAAATCGAGAATGAAAAATGATGTGGTTCAGGAAAAAAAATATTCGGACAGAATTATTGAAACTTTAAGAAAGTACAATAACAGATCTGTTGAAACAGCTCAGGTTATTGAAGAATTGATTCAGATGGCAAAGGATATGGAAAAAGATGAAAAGCTTGCCGAAAAATCAGGTCTTAACACAGATGAAATAGCCTTTTACCGCGCTTTAATTCAAAATGAAAGTGCAGTAAGGCAATTAGGGGATATCAAACTCCGGGAACTTGCAAAATTTATCACTGAAAAACTTAAAAGCAGTACAACTGTTGACTGGCAGGTAAGAGACAGTGTACGTGCAAAACTGAGAATTCTTGTGAAAAGAGCCCTTAAAAAATGGAAATATCCTCCTGATAAATCAGAAGAAGCTGTAACACTTGTTCTTCAGCAGGCTGAGGTGTTGTCGGAGCATTGGGCTCACTGAACAAAAGTTGTTCGATTATACTATTTTATTGATATAAGTATTTATTTAATTCTTGCTCAGGATGGTTAATATTATACATTTATTCAGTTCTAAAAAATTGATTCAAGATTTTAAAAAAAAATCTATAACTCAAAAAGATACAATGAAATATTTGATAGTTGTATTGCTCTGGAGTTTACTTGCCAGTTTTTGTTTTGAATATCCACAGGAATACATTTCTGGAGAAGTAGTTCAATCAGAGCTTTCTTCTAAAGCTTATTTTATTCGCCTGGGTGTTCTTTTATTAATCCATATTTTTGGGGTATATATTTGTTTTTGGGAAAACAGCCGAGGTGATGGAGAAAACTTTATTGAAAGATTTATTTGCTTGTCTGTACCGATAGGTATAAAAATTTTGTTTTTTATTTTAATTTTGTCTG
Source organism: Bacteroidota bacterium (assembly GCA_051747065.1). GTDB lineage: Bacteria > Bacteroidota > Bacteroidia > Bacteroidales > UBA12077 > JAGXLC01. The sequence goes on from JBNJFT010000143.1 coordinate 3,599, forward strand.
TTTCCCATGTCCTGCTTGAAGAATTGATTAAAAAAGAGATTTATTCATATGTTTTTGAAGGCGGTGCTTATGAATTTTTTTTTGATATTATATTAAAAATAATTTTTTATTTTTACATGGTGACTGCATTTGGAGAAATAAGTGAAGGACAAAATCCTGTTAGCGCAGATGTTATAAATTGATATTTTAAAGGCTATAAAATGGAAGAAAACAATATAATCTCTATTCAATGTCCCAAATGTAAAAAGAAAAACGCAATAGCTCTATCAAAACCTGTTGAATGCTCCAATTGCAAAACAATTCTAACACAAAAAAAGAAAGCCGGTGGTGTAGCAATAATAGTAGCTGCTTTGGTAATAGGTCTTGGAAGCGGACATTTAATGGATGATGCATTTGAAAAGAACAGATACCCCATTAATGTTGAATACAGCCTTATTGATTCATGTGTTTCATTCAATGAAGAACCACTTTCTTACAAGAATTACTATAGAAAAAAGGATATCTGTGAATGTGCTTTGTTAAAAACTCAGGAAGAGTTTAATTATTATCAATATAAGCAGGAGGAAAACGAATTTATGAAAACTTTTACAAGATATGCAAGCAAATGCATCTATAAATAAAAATTAATGGGAGGCTTTTGCCTCCCATATAGATTAGGAATTATTTCTTGTTTTTTCAATCTGCTTACTGCGATTACCGTGAACCTGATCATACTGCTTGTTTGTACCATCAGTTCCTTTGTTTGCGTTTTTCTGGTTTGAAGTATTGTCGGTGGGTTTAATTTTTTTAGTCATTTAACACTCTCCTTAGATTTAATAGTTGTTATTGAGATTGATATTAAGATACTGGAAGGGACAAATGGGGACAGAACTTAAAAAAAAAGAAGAAATAAGAGAAGAAATTAATAAAATCCAAAATGATATAAAAGAAGTGCTAGGTAAAATTGGATGGAAAATTCCCCGTTTTGCAGAAAGGGTTTTTTATGAAAAATTCAATACAGACGTTGAAGAAGAAATAAAAAGATTTATTGAAAAATTTAAAAAAGATATCCATAGAAATTCATCAACACATTTAAAGTTGCGAGAGATAAAAGAATATCAAAGAATTTTATATGATCTTGATGAAGTAAGAAAAACAGATTTAATCCTGCCAAGAAATCTTTTTAAGGATAAGTTCAGCGACGAGTTCAATCAAAAAATGAAAGAGGTATCAAAATTAATTGATGATTCTCTTAAAAAAAATTATGAGGTCTAATATAGATAGATAATAACAAGCTTTAACCCCACTTTCTCAAAAAAATTTAAATAATTTTTCCTTTATTTGTCCCCATTTGTCTTTATAGGGGCATTAGCCTTGTGGTTAAGAGTACAATTAACCTCAAGCTAAAGGGAAAAATCATGTCTAAGGAAATTAAAACCACAGTATCAGATCTTGTAATTAATTATCATGTAACAGAAGCCTGTAATTATGGATGTAAATATTGTTATGCTCGCTGGAGTGATTATAAGAGAGATGAAATACACGGAGATCTTAAGAAGGTAGATAAATTGTTTTTTTTACTTAAAAAATTTTTTCAGCCTGATAATTTTTCTAACCCTATTTCCAAATTTTTATCATGGGAAAACATTCGTTTAAACTTTGCAGGAGGTGAGCCTTTCCTTGTTGGAAAAAGATTTGAAGATTTAATATTCCTTGCAGAAAAATATGATTTTAAAATTTCGATCATTACAAACGGTAGTTTGATCACAGATCGGTTTGTAAATACTGTTGGTCAAAAAATATCCATGCTGGGAGTCAGTATTGATTCAGATAAAAAAGATACTTTGGAAAAAATTGGAAGATGCAATAAAAGAGATGAACCTCTTGATTTTGATAAATTAAAAAAACAGATTCAAAATCTAAAAAAATTAAATAAAGATGCAGTAATAAAAATCAATACCGTAATTAACTCATTAAATTGTAATGAAGATCTTAATTCGCTTATTTGTATGCTAGGCCCTGACAAGTGGAAGTTGCTTCAGGTTTTGCCTGTTGTAAATAATGAACTTAATATTACAAAAGAACAATTTACAACTTTTGTTAACCGTCATACAAAATATAAAAATATAATTGTTGAAGAAGATAACAATGCAATGACAAATTCCTATATAATGATTAATCCTGAAGGTTGTTTTTATCAGAATTCACTGTCTGCAAAAAAGCCAGGTGAAGATTATGTTTACAGTTCTCCGATTTTAGATGTTGGTGTTGAAAATGCATTTAATGAAATTAAATTTAATTGGAAGCTTTTTTCAAAAAGATACTGATTTTAAATTTATTTGATTAACTTAAAACTTCTCAACTTAATAATATGAACCTTTAATTGACTAAATTTCTATGATTTGAGAATAATAGTAAATTCTT
>JBNJFT010000144.1:0-5999 GCA_051747065.1 Bacteroidota bacterium
AAAATTTCTTATAATCAGAGAATTAAAGTGATTTATGAACAGGTGGTAAAACAAATTAGGCAAATCATATTTATTTTGGCAGATTCAGAAGTACCGCCTATATTTCTATAAGAATTCAGAATTAAGAACTCAGAATACGATAAAGCTAATTATCAACGAAATACAAAAATATTGTATCTGGTGTTTTAATGTGTTAATTGAAAGAATGAGCGTTTTATAAAATTCTATTAAAAATATTACCCCGCTTTTTAATCATTTTTGCATTTTTCGGGGTATCGCCTTGCTTACTTTCGCAGATAACTTCTTGCAATTCAACAGATTGCTTACTTCTGAATGCGCCTATTTTGATCGTTGAACTATGAAAGTATTTTAACCTGAATAATTCAGGTTAAAATACTTTCTTGTGTATGCGAAGAACTGTTTTTTTCTTTTGTCGGTTAAAATGTTTTTTAATATTTCTTTGATAGTTAGCTTTTGCCGCATTCTGTATTCCGCATTCTGTATTCTTGTAAATATTTAGCCGGTGCTTCTGAAACTGCCTTAATAATATTTCGTATCATACCTATAGCCATATTGATATTCATAGCCTTTGCTCTTGAGTTTTATATCGTTTACAAGAATATTGACATTTTGAATATTTTTTTGTCCAAGGTTGCGGATTAAAGTTTGAAACATTCGTTTACCGGTATAATCATGCCTTACTACAAATAGATTTGTCGTGGAATGCTTTACGAGCAAAAATGCATCGGTCACAAGGCCTACCGGCGGCGTGTCAAGTATAATATAATCATATTGTTCTTTCAGTGTTTTAAATAATTCATCTGTTCTTTCAGAAGCAATCAACTCAGAAGGGTTTGGAGGAATCTGCCCTGCAGGAATAACATCCAGGTTATCAATATTGGAATGATTAACAATGTCTTCATAATTGCAGTTGTTGCTCAGATAGCAACTTAATCCGGGTTTATCTTTTAAGTGAAAGATGTTATAGATATTCGGCCTGCGTAGATCAAAACTAACAAGAATGGTTTTTCGTTTATACATAGCAAAACTTGTAGCGAGGTTGATTGATACGAAACTTTTTCCTTCTCCTTGTCCGGCAGAGGTAACCAGTGCAACAGGGACGTCTGCACCTCCGGCTAAAAACTGAAAGTTTGTCCGCACTGAACGGAATGCTTCAGCAATGGCAGAATGAGGCTGTTCATGAATAACATTTTCCACATCTCCTTTTTTATGAACAATATTTCCTACTATCGGATAATCGGAGATATTTTCAATTGTTTTAGCGTCTGTGATTTTGTCATTAAAGTAATCACTCAGAATGATGAACCCACCTGGAATAAGTAATCCCAAAAGAAAGGCGATCATATAATTTTTGGATGTTTTTGGTTCTACAGGAGACAAAGGTTTTACCCGAGCCTCGTCAACAATTTCATGGACAGGAATATTCCCTGCTTTTCCGATTTCTGTTTCGGATCGTTTTTTTAATAAAAATGTATAAATCTCATTATATAGATCAAACTGACGTTCAAAATTGTACAATTGACGCTGTTTCAGCGGAAGCTGACGTACTTCTTTAGTGGCATTGCCTATCCGTTGTTTTATATCCTTTAGTCGTATATTGTTTTTATCGATCAGATTGCTGATATTTTCCAGCAAAGTGTTTTTAAGTTCTGCAATTTTAGTTTTCACCCGCGACAGGTAAGGATTGTCCTTTTTCGAATTGATTTCTATGTCTGTTTTTTCGGAATAAAGCTCCGTAAGCCGGGAAATGAGCTTCTGAAGCAATGGATCTTCTATACCCATGGAGGAAGGAGCTACAAGTTCTTTTATATCTTCACTTCTATTCAGATATTCTTTTAAATAATCAAAATACTTTAACCTGACAAGTATTTCTGCCTTTTCACTTTGTAAGCGGTCTAAATTTTCATAGGACTTTTCGGTTAAAATGCCTACATCCATCAATTCTTCTGATGAGCGATATTGCTCTAACTTCTTCTCTGATTCTCGAAGGGAGTCGGAAACTTCATTTATCTGACGACTAATAAAATTTATTGTTTCCTGAGCTATCTCGTTTTTCTTGCTTACACTACGCTTCATGTAATAGTCCATCAGAGTATTGAGGAATCTTTTCCCTTTTTCAGTATTTTGCGATTTAAGTGAAACGGTTAGTATTGTGGATTTTTCATCAGTAGAAACTTCAAAATTGTGATATTTTCGATATAAATTCCGATAAGATGAAAATTTAAAATAGTATTCTGAATTCCATGTTCTGTTTTCTGCATCTGCTTTGGGAAGAATTTTAAATTTACAACAATCGGTTTCAATATACTCTCCAAACTCTACATTCTTTTTGATGTCTATCTGGTTTTTTATTCGCTTGATCTCCTGCTCTTCATAATTATAAAGTGCAGCTTCTTCTTTTTCTAATGAAACTGACAGGGTGCCATCATCTTCCCGGGTGATATATATTTTTGAATTTAAAGGCTGCACATGGCTTGTGTCGTATTCCACATAAAAAGGTGATTGATGATACAGCTGTTTGTCTGATAAAGATTTGTCCAGGTAGTATGAAACCTCAAAATCCAAGTCATGAATGGTTTTCTGGGTTAATTTATACGATTTCAGTATGCCTATCTCGTTGTGAACACTTTGTTCGTCAATGGTTGAACTCCCCATGAGATTTTCGGGCATCATTGACTTCAAATCCATGGCAGACTGCTCCTGGCGAATGAGCAAAGTGGTTTCTACATTATATATTTCAGGATTTTTGTGATTGATATAATAAGCAATTCCCAAACATATAGGAATAGCAATAAGAAATAAATACCAATAGTCTAATAATTTAAACAAATAGTACTTTACGTCAACAGATTCTTCTCTGTATATGTCGTTTTCATCCATCATAAAGGCAACCCTGAAATTTTATTATTTTATTAAGCTGTATATGGTCAAACCTAATGTCAATGTTGATACAAACAGCGAATATGGTACTTTTTCAAAGGCAACATTTTTCGTATTCATCGGCTCCACATAAACCACATCATTGGGCAGCAAGTAAAACTGGTCGTCTTCGAGTACTCCATTATCAGTGACGTCTAACTCATAAATCTTTGATCCTTCTGCTGTTTGGCGAATTAGTTTGACCTTTTCGCGGTTACCGAATGTTTCAACTCCACCAGCCTTAGAAATAGCCTGAAGAATATTGACTTCCTTGTTTTCAATATTGAATGTTCCGGGGTTTTTTACTTCTCCCATAACGGATACCGGATAATAAGCCAATTTGACTATTACCGTAGCCTCTTTGAAATATTCGTTCACCGTTTCCTGAATCAACTCCCGGGCTTCATCTTCGGTCAATCCTTTAACTTGCAATTTGTCAATGAAAGAAAAATTAATGTAACCATCTGCGTTTACCTTGTAACTGTTTAACTCTTTTGCAGTATTGGTATAATGCAGAGGCATATCGGTCTGAAACAACCTGCTTGTTTTTGGATCAACACTGAAAACCCTGATATAGATCTGATCCCCCGGTTGAATCTTGTATGCATCGATTTTTTGATTCATAAATTCAGTAGAAAGATCAGAAGTGGTTTTTTCTTGTAGTAATTTTGTACGTTTTGTGGAAACACATGAACTAAACAGAAGTATCAGTATTATCCACTGGACATGCTTTAATATCCTTATTTTTCGGTATTTGCTTGTTGTTACATTCATGACTTGTCGTTTTTTGGTTATATAATAATGCGTTTTATTTATTGATCGCTTGTTTGATATCTAATTGATCTGTGCCTTCATAAGCTACTACAAAAGCACCCGGCACACAAATTGTCTTTTTTAATTCAGCCGCTTTTTCATAGCTGTCAAAAGAACCTACGGCATACTTATACCATTTGTCAATATGATGTTCATGAATTGTTTTGTTGCCACAGTATATAAATTTCAGGTCATCGGAGTTTAGAGAATGTGAACTGGCTGCTATCTGGACAGAAAAGATAAGCTGGTCATTGTTTCCATTAAATTCGGTTACGTTTAGATCCGGACAATGAACTCTTGATGGCCTTAACTTATAAGCATTCAATCTTTCTTCGTTTTTATACGCGACAACAAAAGCACCTCTGACATTGGTTTTTCTTCTAAGTTGTTTTGCATGGAAATACGAAGGGCATGTTCCTATAGAATACCTGTACCAGCCATCTCCCTGATCGGTTTGTATTTTTTTTGCACCCGAATAGATATCACTAAGACGATCATCATCTAATTGAATTCTATCGGCAGCTATTTGCACTTTAAATGTCAAGCCGGCCGGGATTTTACGGCTTCTTTTTCTTGGAGATTTTACAGGTTCTTTTCCCTCAGAAAGTTGTATTGCATTTTTAATATCCAGCAATTCGCCGTCTTTGTATGCAGTAACAAAAGCTCCTTCTGCATCTATTTGTTTTTTATGATTATTTGCTTCCTGGTAATTTGAAAATTCACCAATAGAATATTTATGCCAGCCGCCAACTTTGTCTTTATTGATTTCCATAGTCCCATTATATCTTTGTTTAAGTAGGTTTTCTTTCATAGGGTGCCGCGAAGCTGCGATCTGCAGTTTGAAAACTACCTCGCTTGTTGATCCGGAAACTTTTTCTACCTTCTCTTCAGGCTTAGTTTCTTCTGCACCTGCTACCTCTTTTCTTTCTGAACGTTCTGGATTTACCCGTTTTTCGTTTTCATAGGCTACAATAAATGCATCTCTTGTATTTAATTTTTCTTTAAAATCTTCTGCCTGGTCAAAGGTTTCAAAGTCACCAACCGAATATTTATACCAACCATTTTCTACAACTCTTGATATTTCTTTCTTTTGTCCATCATACAATTTGCGCAGGGTGGATTGGGATAGCGGTTTTTCATCTGCAGCAATTTGAATTTTAAATACAGTCTCTGACGAAAATTTCTTTTTCTCTGACACTTTTTGTTTGTCAGGTTTTTGTGTGTCCTCGCCCTTTTCTTCTTCTCCTTTTACCTTTTCTGCAGTTTGCTCATCTGAAACGTCATCTTTCTGAATTGTATCTTCTTCCTCTTTCTCTTCTTTCTTTTTATCTTTCGCCGTCTCTTTAGCTAAATCTTCTTCAGATTCCGTATTTTCAGCCATTTCATCATCAGAAATTGTATCTTCTTCCCCGGCTTCTGAAGTTTGGATGCTTTTATCTGAATAAAGGTAGGCATACCATAGATCTATCAATTTTTCTCCGTCAACTGTATCTTTCTCTTCTATATTCTTAAATTTATCCCTGAAAGTATAATCCTTTACTTTTTGAGTTGTCTGGCGAATGTTTCTGAGTAATTTTCTGTTCACTACCACTTTTTCGTTATCGATGGAAGGCAATTTCCCTGATTGTTTTTGAGATTCATCACTTAGATTTTCTTCTTCTTTTTCATAATAAGATTCAAGTGCTTTTTCTACTTTTTCAATTCCGAGGGTTTCAATATTGTTTGCTTTTTCAAGCTTTTCAAATTTTTTTTCTAATTCTGATGTCTGGTTATATGCCTCATTTCTTAAAGTGGATGCCTTGTAAAAAAACTGGTCTGCATCTTCCATAAGAAGTTTGGCTTCTATTGCATCCATTTCACTGGTATCACTCGATTCTTTGAATTTTTTTACGTGTCTTTGATACAGATCATATCTAATCTTATGAGCTTCTTTTTGTTTTTCAAAAGCCTGAATATCTTTTTTCATTGCTTTTTTTCTCAATTTCTTAACCTTTTCGGACTCATCTGTCAATTCTTCTTCCTTTTTGAGTTTATCAATCTTCTCATATATTTCCTTAGCTTTCTCTTCAAAATCTTCCGATTTATGCATTAAATTAGTCAGTTCCTCCAGGTCTTCACGATCCTCTGAAGTTAAAGATGAAGTGGGTATTGGATTTTGTGCATATATAGATGAAACACCGAGTATCAAAAAAACAGTTAACAGATTATAATATAAAATCCTTTTAAATATCATTTGTAAGTGTTTG
>JBNJFT010000145.1:0-5933 GCA_051747065.1 Bacteroidota bacterium
ATCTGTTACTTCGTATTTCTTCGGCATTGTTTCGCTAAGTATAACTTTCGCCGCACGAGCTGAAACGCCCGCAGGCAGGAATTTGCGCGTTCAAGGGTTCCGATCTTTTAAAAAAGGTTTATAAAATATTCAACAGATAAAAATGAAAACCCTAACTTATCTAAAAACCGGAAAAGATCGGAACCCTATTTCCCCAGCTGGCGCAAGCTCCGCTTGTGCCCCTTTCTATCCATGCCGGGAAAAATTCTTTTCCGGCCCAGGCGGACGCCTTGAACCAGTGTCAGAATAAAAAGCTTCTTTCGTAAATATTATCAACAATTCAACAATTCAACAATAAAACAATAGAACAATATCCAAATGAAACTATTCCTTTTGAAACAACATTTTCATCTCTCTGGCAGCCGCTTTTTTAACCCAACTTTCAGGAATGATTTTCCAGTTGTTTGCTTTTTGGGGTGCTAATTCCTGTTTTTGTTTTATGTAGTCAACAAGTATGTTTCTCATTTCGTTTTCAGAGACAGAAACAATCCTTTCCTCCAGGTTAGACTGTTTGATGCCTGCACCTTCTGTAAGATGGCCTCCTCCGCCACTTCCACGGTAAGAGTTTATTGCTGCTTTGTAGGTTTTGTCAGCAATGAAGGCCTTGCCATTATTCATGCTTTTTATGCTTATTCTTTGCCCTGCAGGCTTGCTTACATCCACGGTGTATTCTATTCCGTAGGCGGAATCAAAATTATAGAAACTGTTCTTCAACCTGAAATTTCCATTTTCATCTTCACGAAACAGCAATAAATTATCGCCTTTGCCTTCCATAGTGTCGAACCATAGCCCGTAGGAGAATTCTAAATAATTTTTAATCTCTTCGCCGGTTAACTCCATAACATAGAGATAGTTCTCGTATGGGTACAGTTTGAACATGTCGTTCATTTTAATAACGCCGGTGTCTATTTGTCTGTCAAAAGACAGAGGGGCAGCAAAAGAAATATCTGCAGATGTAGCTTTCATTTGGATACGATGTATGAAATCAGTAAAAGCAGAATTTCCGAAAAAACCATTTCCGGAAAATATGCTTTTTTCAAAATATCCCAGCGGCTGATTGACGTATTCCAAAACCGCTTTCTTTTCATTTTCAAAATTTGTCAGGAAATCCTGGCTCGGGGTGTAGTTTTCGGTGCTAATTGTTTGTCCTTCTTTATGTTTTAGATGAAGTTTCCCATCTGTATCTTTAGAAAACCTGATATCTGCTATAGCAACAGATTGGGCATAGGGTAATCCGGCTATTAAGTTTACTTTTTTATCATCTTTATTGATAATTATTTCATTACGCTCTTGATGTTCGTGAGCACTAAAAACGATATCAAAACCCGGGACATATTTTGCTATGTATTTTGAAGCATTTTCGGGCAGTTCTCTATTGGGTTTATATTCCAGCTCGGGCCCTGCGCCACTGTGGAATAACCCTATAATAGCATCGGGGTTTTCATTTTCTTGAATTTTTGATACATAGTGTTTTGCAGTTTTGTACATATCTGTAAATTCAAGATTTTCCCATAATTTCCCGGGAAGCCAATCGGGGACACTCTGTGTTATTAATCCCAAAACGGCTATCCTGACTCCTTCTTTTTCAATGATCGTATAGGGTTCAAAAAAGGGAGTGCCTGATTCCGTATCATTTATATTTGCTGCAAGCCAGGGGAAATTAAGTTTTTCAACCAGGCTTTTATATACACCGGGGCCGGTTTCAATATCATGATTGCCGACAGTAGCTGCATCATAGTCCATATAATTCATTGCTCTGGCTATTAAATGTTCTTTACCGGTGGCTACCTTACTGTAATAATATCCTGTGGGTTGCCCTTGCAGGATATCTCCATTATCAAGTAGAATGATATTTTTTTTCGAATCAGCGCGTTGTTCATCAACTAAATTTTTTACGTGAGCCATGCTTCCTTCTGTTTGTTCATTTTCTACAAAATCATAGGGGAAAACAGTGGCATGGATATCAGCCGTTGTAATTATGCGCACATGAATATCCTGGTTTTCATTTTTTTCGCCTGAATAAGCATAACCCGGGCTAAAGATCAGGCTGATGCTTAACAATACGACTAAGATTTTAAAATATTTGTAAAGGTTCATGATAAGGGGATTATAGGTTTGATGAATCAATATATTTGTTTTTAGATACATTCTGAAGTTTTGTACAATAAAAATATAAAAAAGTTAAGTGGGCAAATAATAATTATAGGTAAAGTACGTGAAACAATAGCTTATCTCCGATAAAGCGGACTTCTGAAATAATAGTATGTTCTTTATTCTTATTTTCAACTAAGTATTTTTACGTGTTATCAACCAATTGTTTTTTTAGCTAAGTATAAATACCTACCTGTGGTTTACTGAATAGATTTTTATATAAAACTCTTTTTTTCAAAGTCTTATTTCTTTCAAAGTTTTTTTTGGGTTTTATAAAAAAAGATAAAAAGGTATTAATATTCTTAACGATCAATATGATATATCTCTGAAAGTCTGGCTGTTGTTTTATTTTTAGTTTTTTTTAACCGGGTGATTTCACCTGAATTTGATTTTGGGTGGTAATACGCTATTTATATGAATGATTTCCCCATAAATTTGATAGAAATATTTGATTGGCATGAAGAAACTTTTGATTATAGACGATGAATCCTCTACCTCATTACTCTTAAGATGGCTTTTAAGAGATGAGCCTTATCAGACTTTTACTGCGAATAGTTTTAAAGAAGCAGTGAATTTGCTGAGAGAAAATGCATTTCACCTGATTTTGCTCGATCTTATCATGCCGGATGTGGATGGTTTTGAAATGTTGGATTATTTAAAAGCGGATAAAAGGCTGCAAAAGATTCCCGTAATTATTGTGTCAGTAAAAAGCGGCAGGGAAAGTATTGAAGCCGCTTTAAGAAAGGGAGCCAGGGATTATATAGTAAAACCTTATAACACGCGGGATCTGCGTAATAAAATAGAAATAATACTTGAAACATATTTATCAACTAAAACGGAAACAGATTGAAATTATGGAACAAAAATCAAAGGAAAAAGAAGCAAAATCATACCTGACATTCAAGTTGGGTGAAGAGCAATTTGGAGTGCACGTCAGCCAGGTACTTAATATCCTGGAAATGACATCTATCACCCGGGTTCCCAAATCCCCCGATTACATGAAAGGAGTAATTAATCTCAGAGGCAAAGTATTACCTGTTATTGATGCCCGCTTAAAATTCGGAATGGAAGAGACGGAATACACAAACAATACATGCATTATTGTCATGGATCTGGAAATGGACGGGAAGCTCATAAATATTGGAACTATTGTAGACGGGGTTTTATCGGTGGTTGAAATAGATGAAAATGAAGTAGAACCACCACCAAGCATTGGAAGCAAATTCAAATCAGAATTCATTTATGGAATGGCTAAAGTAGAAGAAGAGTTTGTTATGCTTGTTGATATGCAGAAGGTAATAAGTGCTGATGAGATGACCGAGATTTCGAATAAATCTAAAACAGAAACTGAAAAAGCAAAAGCTGCTGAAGATAATGGTTGAATTGCTTAAAAAAAAATAATAACTAACAAAAACACTATACTTAAACTTAAATAGGAGGTAATATGAATTTTAAAAATTTAAAAACAGGAACAAAAATACTATCCGGTTTTTCACTGGTAGCCTTGATAGCTGCTATAATTGGAATTATCGGAGTAGTAAGCCTGAATAATGTTGGCAAATCTTTCCACGAAGTATCCGATGTAAGAATGCCCAGCGTTGAATATTTAGGCAAAATGGAGGCCAATTTAGAAAAAGTACAAAAGGGGTATATTGAATTGCTTGACAACAATTTAACCCGCTCAGAAAGGAGAGAAATCCTTGAGGAAATAGAGGATTACAGGTCTGAATATCAACATTATAATGATTTATTTGCTCCTCTTGACCAGACGGAAAAAGAAGCCGGGGTTTATGATGAGATGTTGAAGGAATTGGAGGAATGGAGAGAAATCAACACAGAGCAGGTCGAAAAGCGGCATGAAGATTTTATGGAAAGGGATATTATGGATCCCAAAAATATGGAAAGAAGTATTGAGCGATTTATGAAAGAGCATTATGCACTGCAGGTGCAAGCAATGAATGCAATACAGGACATGGAGTCTTTCCGGGGCGGTGATGACCACACTGCTTGTAATTTCGGGCAATGGCTGAATGAATACAACACGAATAACGATGTAGTTAACAGGGTAACCGGTGAAATAGAAGAGTCACACAGGAATTTTCACGATGCTGTAAGCACGATAAACCAATACATTCAACAAGGTGATAGGGAAGCAGCTATGGATCATTACGTTAATAGTATGGTACCCGCTGAGAAAGAAGTCTTCAGTCATTTCGAATCTATTAATAAGGAAGCAGAAGCAGCAGTAGAGGATTTTGAACAAATGAGTGATGCACTTTCTAATGAATCCAAGGCAGCAGAGGAGAAAACAATGGCTCTTTTTAAAGAATTACAGGACATCAATACAACAATAGCGGAAGAGGAAACAGAAAAAGGCGATGAGGTTATAGCCAGCAGTAATGCAATGGTTTACGGAGGAATTATCATTGGCGTGGTTTTGGCTATGATACTGGGCATTGTTATTACAAGGTTAATTACTGCCGGAGTGAAGCAGGGAGTAGGAATTGCAGAAAAATTAGCAGAAGGCGACCTTACTGTTAATGTTGATGAAAAGCTTGTCAATCAGAAGGATGAAATCGGCCAGCTTGCCAAGGCTATGCAAAAGATGGTAGGAAAGTTGAGAGATTTGATTTCGAATGTCAAGGATGGCGCCGACAATATAGCCGCAGCCAGTCAACAGATGAGCTCAGGTTCACAAGAGATGTCCCAGGGCTCAAGTGAGCAGGCATCTTCTGCCGAAGAAGTTTCTTCATCCATGGAGGAGATGACTTCAAATATTCAGCAGAATACGGATAATGCAAAACAAACCGAACAAATCTCCCAAAAAGCAGCAGAAAGAATCAGGCAGGGAAATGAAGCATCCCAGCAAAGCGTACAATCCATGCGGGATATTGCGGATAAAATCACTATTATTAATGATATTGCTTTCCAAACCAATATACTTGCCCTGAATGCAGCAGTTGAAGCAGCAAGGGCAGGAGAATACGGTAAAGGATTTGCTGTAGTGGCCGAGGAAGTTCGAAAACTTGCTGAACGAAGTGCTGAAGCGGCAAGTGAGATAGATGAAAAATCCAAATCAGGCGTGGAAATTTCTGAAAAAGCAGGTAAAGAACTGGAAGAAATCGTTCCCGAAATTGAAAAAACTTCTAAACTGGTTCAGGAAATAACCGCCGCAAGCAATGAAATGAACAGCGGTGCAGAACAGGTAAATAGTGCTATACAACAGCTTAACCAGGTTACCCAGCAAAATGCTTCTTCTTCCGAAGAACTTGCCACAAGTGCTGAAGAACTTTCCAGCCAGGCTGAACAGCTTCAGCAGCTTGTCAACTACTTTAAAGTTGATGAAGATGTGATGAAAAAACAGCAAAGAGGAAAAAGGCATATAGATTTTGCTCACATGAGCCAGCAGGCTAAACAACAGCAACAGCAACTAGGCCAGGTAAAAACAAAAGGCCAGCAGCAAACTCAACAAAAACAAGAGAATACAGGTTATGCTGCAGGGCAAAATCAAAACGCTGCAAAGGCATCTAACTCACAGGAACAGGGAGTGAATCTGGATATGAATAATCAGGAGTCAGATAGTTCTTTTGAGAAGTACTAGAATGAGAAATTCTTTAAAAATATGGCAAGCTCCGTATTTGGAGTTTGCCATATTTAATCTTAATAATTTGTTATTTAATGTTTTATATGGAGCGAGCTGAAAAGAAGAAAGCACAACAGACTGAAAACACATTTCTGCATAG
>JBNJFT010000146.1:0-5933 GCA_051747065.1 Bacteroidota bacterium
TGTCAGTATCACCAATAAAAAACAAGGTCAAGTGAAAATTTTGAGGATCAACCCACTTAATCTTTTCATTTTCTAATTCATTTCGTAACTTAGCGTATGTATTGAGCAACTCAGTATGCGGCTTTATCTTTGTAGCAATAAATGTTCTTTTCATATTTATTTTTTATATTGTATTTTTTAAGCTCTCACAAGATTTAATCTTGTCAATAATTAAAATTTCAATTCGCTTTTATTCGTTACGATAAATATATAAATGTAAAACCCTAAAAACAAATAAAACCATGAGCAAAAAAGGAAAATTTGCAGTAATTCTAGCCGGTAACGGCGTATTTGACGGATCAGAAATACACGAGACAACCATGACGTTATATGCCATCAAAAAACATGGCGGCGAATATGAAGCTTTTGCCCCGGATATGGATCAGCATCATGTAGTTAACCATATCACAGGAGAAGAAATGGAAGAAAAAAGAAATGTGATGATAGAAGCTTCAAGACTTGTACGAGGCAACATAAAGAACTTAAGTGAATTCAATACTGATGATTTTGATGCAATCATCTTCCCGGGTGGATTCGGTGTAGCAAAAAACCTGAGTACCTTTGCCTTTGATGGTGCCGATTGTTCTGTTAACGGAGAAGTAGAAAATGCCATCAAAGCAATGGCGAAACAAAACAAACCTATTGGTGCGCTCTGTATATCACCGGTTATTGTGGCAAAAGTTCTTGGAGATGTAACGGTAACTATCGGGCAGGATCAAGGAACTGCTGATGCAGTAAAACAAATGGGCGCAGCACACGAAAATGCAAAACATGGGGATGTAACCATTGACAAAAAGAACAAAGTATTTACTACACCTTGCTATATGTTAGAGTCAACAATTTTAGACATCGCTGAAGATGCTGATAAAGTTGTTAAAGCGATGATGGAAGAAATTTAGCAAACAAAACTTCAAATAATATAAATAATAAAACGGCATCTCATTAAATTGTTAAATAAGATGCCGTTTTATTAACCAAACCGGCTTAACCCTTACCGAAAAATTAAGCCACAAAAAAACTTTGTTAGAAAACAGAACTATAATGAAGCGCTTAAACTGCCTCTCTTACCTTATATCTGATTATGCTCTATTAATACTACGATACGCTCGATCAAGCGGTCATCTCCATGTGGCTCATAATCCGCTTTCAGATCATGTCCAAAAACCCTTGCTAAAGTTTGCCAGAAAACAGCTGAGAACCCTCCTTTAATTTCATGTAAAAGTGTATAGGATGTTCTTCCGGTTTCGCGGTCGATGAGTTTCAACAATAACCTACCCTGCGTTATAGTAAGCTTTTTTAAATCCTCTTTGAAATCAGCCTTTAGCTCCTTTTCTACTTTTTTGACGTACTCCTTTCTTTCTTTTTCAGTTTCCAGTTTTCGAAACTCCCATTCCATCTCAATCAACTGATTTCTGGCTTTTAGCGCATAAGGATAAACCTTTTTTAAGTCTTTGACTAATTTCCTATATTTCCTGCGCTCTCTTTTACTGTCAAATTCCAAATCAGGAAACACCACAACTTCTTCTATATCAACATTTCCAATAGTGTCCCCTTTATTCACAGCTCCTTCCAACACATAATACGGTTTTCCGTCAACGGTATCAGCGATTTGAGCCTGAACACCGGAAAAACTCATAATAACCAGAACAAAAACTGCCAATATAATTAAGTGTCTGTGTTTTAACATGTTGTTTTTCAATAAAATTCCACATTCATCCTTTTTATATTTTTTTTAGATGAAAGCCTCATTCTTTTTAACGAATAAAAAAATCAATTGTTTTAGAAAAAAACATTATAATACCAACCAAAAAAAGAGGAGAAGTCAAACTTCCCCTCTTCCATAAATCCAAGAGTAATATATATAGTTGAAAATTGCTTAAATTACGCCATGATCGAGCATTGCATTGGCAACTTTAAGGAAACCAGCTACGTTAGATCCTTTCACGTAATCCACATATCCGCTTTCATCTCTGCCATGCTTAACACATGCATCATGTATATCTTTCATAATTTGTTTAAGCTTCTCATCTACTTCCTCACGTGTCCAGCTTAATTTCATTGAATTTTGGGTCATTTCAAGACCTGAAGTTGCAACACCACCAGCATTAGCTGCTTTACCAGGACCGTAGAGAATTTTATTCTTATGGAAAATCTCAACAGCTTCAGGTGTACATGGCATATTTGCACCTTCGGAGACACATATCACACCATTATCAACTAATTTTTTAGCGTCGTTCTCATCAAGCTCATTCTGAATAGCACATGGTAAAGCGATATCAACTTTTAGCTCCCACGGCTTTTTACCTTCATAAAATTCAGCACTTTCGAACTCGTAAGAAAATGGTTTTACGATATCTTCGTTAGATGCTCTTAATTCAAGCATGTAATCGATCTTTTCGCCGGAAATTCCTTCAGGGTCATAAATATATCCGTCAGGACCTGAAATAGCCACAACCTTAGCTCCTAATTCAGTGGCTTTTATAGCAGAACCCCAGGATACATTTCCAAATCCTGAAATAGCAACAGTCTTTCCTTCTAAAGAATCCCCGGCTGTTTCCAACATTTCCTTAGCAAAGTATACATTACCAAAACCAGTAGCTTCCGGACGAATTAAACTTCCGCCCCAGCTTAAGCCTTTTCCTGTAAATACTCCTGTATTTTCTTTAGCTAATTTCTTATACATTCCATAAAGATAACCAACCTCTCTTTTACCAACACCAATATCGCCGGCTGGTATATCAGTTTCGGGTCCGATCAAAGCCCACAACTCTGTCATCAGAGATTGACAGAACCGCATAACTTCAGAATCAGATTTCCCTTTTGGGTTAAAATCTGAACCACCTTTACCACCACCCATCGGAAGTGTAGTAAGGGAATTTTTAAAAATCTGCTCAAAACCAAGGAATTTAAGTGAACTTAAATTTACGCTTGGGTGAAACCTCATGCCACCTTTATATGGGCCAATAGCATTGTTAAATTGGACGCGGTAACCTAGATTCACATGTACATTTCCATTATCATCTTCCCATGGAATCTTAAAAGTTAGTATACGGTCTGGTTCTATAAGTCTTTCTATAATTCCGGCACTTTCAAATTGAGGGTTTTCATTGTAAACATCCTCAATTGATTCTAGTACTTCTCTTACAGCCTGAAGATACTCCACCTCGCCCTGGTGTTTCTTTTCAAGTTCGTTCATTAATTTATCTACGTTCATCTCTAAAAGTTTTAATGATTGTACAAAATATGTTTTTTAACATGTACTGTTAATTGAATAACACTGTAAAAATAATCCTTAAAATATGATTTTACCAAATTTTCAAAGCTTTTTAAAACATGATTTTCCTCATGTTTTAAAAAGGCCTTAAGTTTTGGTTGCATCGGGCTTAAGCACCACTGCTTTACTTTGTTTGCCATCAATTTGAATTTTTAAGGGACTTTCAAACCTGACATGGCGGACATGCTCCGTTTCATAGTCTGCCTGGCATTCTGAAAGAAAATCCAGATCAAAATGTCCATCATCTATATAAGGGTTAATGGTTAGATACCCTACCCTGAATGAAGTTAAATTCTGAAAAAAATGAGTGCCCTGGCTGGGATCAATGCGATAATTTTCAAGTCCTGATTCTACAATCACCCGTGCCTGGGAAATTTGAGCCCATTTAACAGGAACCCCCAGGGAAGGGTCAGCTGTTCCCCATCGACCCGGGCCAACAAGCACATAATTTCTACCTTCTGTTCTAAAACGTGCATTCAATTCAGAAACCTCTGAAGCAATTTCATAACTTTTCAAGGAAGAAAAATTCTCTGGTTTCACATATACAAAATCATAAATATCATCTATACGTCCATTGCCCAAGGCAGATTCCGAATAAATCAAAGCTTCATCAAGAGAAATACTCTGAAAGTCAAAATCATCAAGCTCTTCAGAGTCAACAATAGGCCTGATTTGCAAAAAGTTAAATATAATTGGTTCATCTTTTTCCGCATTCAAATCAACAGCAAATTCAATTTCTATAGGATTATTCATTTCTTTCTGACCAATATTCAAAAGATCCTGTAAAATCTCATCCAAAGGTATAATCTTATGTTTCAATACATTTGAAAAAGTAACAATCCTTTTCCCTTCATAAAAAGTTCCTTCTCGTATTGTATTATCCTGTAAATCAAAAGTTGATGCAGCATGTTTCAACGATTTATCCTTTTCTGCATCACGTACCCTCAATCTCCGCAAATTAACTGCATCATCTGTTGAAGGGGAAAAACTTTCCGGATTCAGATCTAGTGCATAAAAATTTTTTTGAGTAGCTTTTAAAGCCAAATCAGTAGTTGATAATTGCAGAACCCTTTTAGGATGCTTTGGAGAGAAACGAAGCGAGACCCCGCCATCAACAATTTGCTTTCCAAGCCCAAAGGCAATATTTGCAATACCCTCATTCGATTTTTCGGGTTCTACCGGATAAAAATTAATCGAACGGGCAACTCCGGATAAAGTAGGGTAAAACCTTCCATTATGCTCTGATCCACATACTTCCTGCAGGATGATTCCCATTTTTTCTTCGTCAATAACATTAGAGGTAGCTGCCATATAGGCTTTACTATTCTCAAAAAAGACCGAGGCGTAGACACTTTTTATCGCATCTGATAACAATTGGATCATCTTTGTGTTATCGTCAACCCGTGGTACCATATAGGTGTTGTATATGCCAGCAAAAGGCTGATAATGTGAATCCTCTAATTTGCTGGAAGAACGTACAGCAATTGGATTTTTTATCACAGAAACAAAGGCATATAAATCCTGATAAACCCGGCTCGGAATCCTGGCATCTATAAAACTGTTTAATATCTTTTCATCATCTATCTCTGAAAGGCCAACTTTGTAAAGGTCATTTCCCTCCATAAATTCATCAAAAATATCCGTGCTGAGCACCACAGTTCTGGGTATAGTAATAACAACTCCCTTATATTTATTATAAATACGATTTTTCTTAATTAGTGAATTCGCAAAGGCCAACCCTCTGGCTTTGCCTCCAATTGAGCCATCACCTATTCGCGAAAATATCAGGTATTCATCAAAACTATTCTTATCAAATTTTGCAATCACGCCCCTTCCTTTGTTCATTCGATAACTTGAAATGGCACGGTAAACATAATCTCTAACTTCATCTATCGACTGAAAATCTTCTAATTTAAGATATCTAAACATCTGGGCAATAGGGAAAATAGCCCTTGCATTCAGCCACTTCGAAAGGTCATTCCGGCTTGCATGGTATTCCAGGCTGTCATCAGGGATTTCAAGAATTAA
The DNA here is from genome assembly GCA_051747065.1 of Bacteroidota bacterium. Lineage (GTDB taxonomy): Bacteria > Bacteroidota > Bacteroidia > Bacteroidales > UBA12077 > JAGXLC01. The sequence continues at coordinate 5,342 of JBNJFT010000146.1, forward strand.
CTCCTGAAGCGTTTGTAAATCGCAAGCCCGACCGATTGGCTCCATTGTTTTCGGATCCCGAAAAACGAATTCGCCAAAAGCAAATTGTTGAATAATATAATTCCGCAGCTCAATAGAAAGAGTTTTAGAATACTTATGTATAAAGCCTGCATTGTTTTCTTCTGCTAATTTTTTCTTTTCCTTATCAGATGATTGCAATAAAAACGGAATAAATTCATCATGCTCCCGGATTTTCTGACATAACTTAATGCCGGCGTATTTATCTCTAATCCCGTTTCGATCATAACTTATATCAGAAATCACTCCCAGTAAATTATGCCTGTACTTTTCAAATAGCTCAACAGCATCTTCATAAGTAGTTGCCAGCAATATCTTTGGCCTGCCCCTCATTCTAAGCATTTTCTGGTGTTCATTCAACGCCTCCCGGACATACTCTTTTGATTGTTTGAAAATTATCTTATAAACATTAGGCAAATAAGCGGAAATATACCTAATTGAATTTTCAACCAACAAGATTGCCTGGACACCAACAACCTCAACATCATGCTCTGCATTCATTTTATCCTCAATCAACTTAATTATAGCCAATAAA
>JBNJFT010000147.1:0-5917 GCA_051747065.1 Bacteroidota bacterium
TTCTAATCATCAAGTAGCCTGTCTCGTAAACGGAACATCAAACTTACTTTTGTTCTTAAATCTATTGGATTAAATGGTTTGGTGATGAAATCATCTGCTCCGGCTTTCAGTCCCATTTTTTCAGAGTCTTTGTCTGATAAAGCAGTGACCATAATGACTATAAGCTTTTGCATTTCTTTATCTTTACGTAATTCCCGGCAAACTTCAAATCCGTTTTTTTCGGGCATCATAATATCCAGGAGAAGTAAGTCAGGATGGTGATCCCTTGCTAATTGTAAAGCTTTTTCGCCATCTTCAGCGAAGTACAGTTCATAATCGTCCTGTAAAACTTCATTGATTATCTTGCGAACCATTTCATCATCTTCTGCTATTAAAATACGATTCGTTTTTGACATAAAATATTAAATTGCAAAGTATTTTTTGTATTAATCAGATGGAACTTCTATGTAAAGATTAGTTTTTTTTATTTTAGCAACAAATAAGTTTATTAAACTACAAAGAAAAGGAATTATTCTTTAATGACAAATCCCACTCTAAAATCAATCGTCAAGCTGTTTTCTCTATTCTCAAACATTGAGTCTAATACTTATTTGACCAAAGCTGCCTCATTATTAGAGTTTTATTTGTCTTCCTATGTTCAAAAAAGCTATATCGACGAATTTGTGGAAATGTTCAAATTTTATAACAATCAATACACATTAGAACAGAACAAAGATTTTTTTAAAAATATTTCCCTGAAATCGGTAAAAACACTCCGTACAGTTGACATCATAAACAAAGAGCTCAATCAAAAAGAAAAAATTTACTTATTTGTTCACCTGGTTGAAATATTAAAGCACAAGCAGAAAATTTCGGCTGATGAGTTTGACTTTCTTGAAACAATAGGCTTTTCTTTCAATATTTCAAAAAACATCTTTAGAGAGCTCAAAAATTTTATAATTTATTCCTGTGATGAAGTAACTCATAAGGAAAACATTTTGTTGATTTCTAATAAACCTTCATCCAAACTTGATCCGAATGTAAAACATATCCGGAGAAATAATTTAGAAGGAGAATTATGTTTTCTATACATCTCCTATGTTGACTTGTTTCTTTTTTATTACCAGGGAACGGATACGCTCTTTCTTAATGATAAGGAAATACAACCGAATAAAATCTATCAGTTTATTAAAGGGAACTCCATATCAAGCTATAAAATGGGGTTGCAGAATGTTAAACTGAAGCCGGTTTATTATACAGAACTGGGAATGCATTTTCTGCCATCTGATTCAATAGAACATGTAAATCTATTGATTGAGGATGTCTATTTTCAGTACCCGGGAAGAGCAGAAGGAATACAACCATTCCGGTTTCAGTCCGAATCCTTTATGTTTGTTGGAGTTGTAGGTTCCAGTGGTGTTGGAAAATCTACTTTACTGAATATTTTAAACGGAAACCTGGTGCCTCAAAAAGGCTCAGTCAAGATTAACGGATACGATTTAAGGCAACACAAGGAAGAATTCAAAGGTCTAATTGGTTATGTTCCTCAGGAAGATCTTCTGTTTGAATCACTTACAGTCTATCAAAACCTCTATTATAACGCAAAACTTTGTTTTGATAACTATTCGGAGGAAGAAATTGAAGATACTATAAATGGCATTATGGATGAGTTAAATTTATCCTCCATCCATAATTCAAAAGTTGGCGGCAAGTTTGAAAAAATAATAAGTGGCGGCCAGCGAAAACGGGTGAACCTTGCTCTTGAATTAATGCGTGAACCCTCGATACTATTAGTTGATGAGCCAACTTCGGGACTTTCTTCAAGTGATTCGATGAATATTATTAATTTGCTCAGGGAACAGACTCTAAAAGGAAAACTGGTTATAGCAAACGTTCATCAGCCTTCATCAGGAATTTACAAATTATTTGACCAGTTAATTGTACTGGATAAAGGAGGTTATCCGGTATACACAGGAGACCCTTTGGAAGGGCTGGTATATTTCAAAACAATTGGCCAACAAGTTGATGCTCAAAACAAAGAATGCCCAGTATGCGGAAATATCAACCCGGATATCCTTTTGAATATCATAGAAGAAATGGAAGTTGATGAGAAGGGGGATTTTACAGGGCAAAGAAAGATACCGCCGGAAAAATGGTATTCGCTTTACAAGGAGAATATTGAATCTGAAAAGGAATTTAAGCCACAGAAGGAAACAATTCCGCCAAAAAACTTTAAACCTCCTAATTCCCTCAAGCAGTGGTCATTATTCTTCAGAAGGAACCTGCAAACAAAAGTAGAGAATACTCAATATCTTTTGATTAGTTTATTAGAAGCTCCGCTGCTTGCTACAATACTGGCATTTTTCACAAAGTATACAGTTAGTGATGAATCCGGCGAACTAGCATATAATTTCAGCCAGAATGTGAATCTCCCTTCTTATCTTCTGATGAGTATTATTGTAGTGCTTTTTATTGGTATGCTGGTCAGTGCGGAGGAGATCATCAACGATAAAAATGTGTTAGAAAGGGAAAAATTCCTCAATCTCAGCAGTTCAAGTTATTTGTTATCCAAAGTGATGTATCTGTTTATTTTATCGGGAATTCAGGTGATTTCGTTCGTTGTGATCGGGAATTCAATTCTTGAAATTGAAGGAATGACATTAAATTATTGGTTAATCCTATTTTCCTCAGCTTGCTTCGCCAATATGCTTGGTTTGAATATTTCTGCAGGATTGAAATCACAGGTAGCTATATATGTACTGATTCCATTTCTGCTTATACCACAAATATTATTATCCGGAACGATTGTAAAATTTGATAAGCTTCACGGAAAATTGACGAGCGAACTTTACCCTCCTGTCATTGCTGATCTGATGCCTTCAAGGTGGGCTTATGAAGCTTTGGCGGTTACACAATTCCGTGACAATGCATTTGAGAAAAAATTGTATTCTATTGAGGAGGAAGAAAGCAAGTTTTCCTATAAGATGAATTATTATATTCCGGAACTCATTTCAATTCTTGATAAATGCCGTACCCAATTGATATTTAATGAAGTCCATGATCAAAAAGAATTAAACGATAACAGACTGTTGTTAATAAATGAACTTGGTAAATTACACGAAGAAACCGGTAAACCTCTTCCATTAGACTTAGATAAGTTAAGAGATGAAACATTTTCAGAAAATAAAATTTCATTAATTGAATCCTATTTAAATGAAATAAGAAGGAAATACTCAAGAAAATTGGATGAAATTTTGTATCAAAAAGACCAGGTTATTGAAAACTATAATGACAAGAATGCAGACGGGCAAGCATGGGCTGAATTAAATAACAATCATTACAATCATGCACTTGCAGAATTGGTTAAAAGAAAAGACAATCCGGAAAAGGTTATTAGGAAAAATAATCAGTTATACAGAAAATTTGAACCTGTTTTTAAAACTCCTTCCTTAAAAAATGGAAGAGCAGAATTCTATTCCCCTGTAAAAAGGCTTGGAAACCAAGTGTTTCTAAATACAGTAACGTTCAATGTTCTGGTCATATGGCTTTTTATAATTTTGTTATATATCACTTTGTATTTTAGAATAATAGAAAAGTGCCTCGAGTTTTTTCAAAAGAAAAGAATTAAAGATTTAACCTGAGTTGTGATATTACTTAATATTTTCTATTTTTAATAGATTAAAACATTTCATTCATGGTAAAGTGGTTTATAATTATTGTATTTTTTTCAAGTGTGTGTTTCAATTCTTGTAGATCAGAAGAAGAAAAAAAACAAGAGAAGAATCAGGAGAAAAATGGAGAATCGACTGGTTTTCAGACAGAATCTGAACAGACGAAAGATACAATAGGCGAAAGTAAAGTTTATTACCGTTTTCCTTCGGCAAAGGAAATGTTATCCTACCTGAAAACAGAAGATCTAAGGTACAGAACAGATCTCATCAATTCTGTGAAAAACGTGGAGAAGTATTATAGTACACGCGCAAAATCTTTAAATCTCGGAGTTTATCTTGCAGATCTTTCTTATATGATCCTTTTCGGGAAAACACAAGAAATAAAAGAATACTTCAATGCAATATTCAACTTATCAGCAGATTTAAGAATTAATGCACCACATGAAGAACGATTGCTGGAAAAAATTTCCAATAATCTACATAACCCGGATTCTCTTGTTCAAATTGCCGATCAATACCATACAGAGATTATTAATTACCTTCTGAAAACGGGAAAAGAAAAAACGCTTGCCGTAATTTCAACAGGAAGTTACGTTGAAGGCTTATACATTGCCAGCCATTTAGTTTCCGATTATAATAGCCAAGAGTTGGCCGTAAAAAAAATTGTTAATCAGAAACATGCATTTAAAAATCTAACACAATTTGCAAAAGATTACAGCAAAGACTTAAACACGAGATATTCAATTGATTATTTGGAAAGAATTAACAAACATTTCGAAGAATTCCCTATAATAGAAGAAGAAACAGAGGTTAAAAGAGAAAATGACAGTACAATAATGCTTGATGGAGGTGATAGCCTTAAAATCACAAAAGAACGGTTTGAAAAATTGAAAAAGGAGGTCAATCAAATAAGGGAAGAAATCATTTCAAATCAGAAGAAACAGAACGATGAAAGATAAATTTAAATATTTGATATTTAGTATTTTATTGTTTTTTCCAATATTTGCGTTTAGCCAGGATTGCAACGACTATCATATTGATAATTGCCGCTGGGCTGATCGTACTTTTCTATATAGCCGTCAATCAAAAAGTGCACTCTTTAAAAAAGGCATGAGCTCAGAATTCAGTATTGTTGTCTATAGTGGTGAAGAATATTATATTTCAGTAAATGGACATAGAAAACTGGGAGATATTCAATTAAGAATTCTTGAAGATGACGATCAAAAAAAACAGCTTTATGACAATTCAGAGTTTAACTATGAAAAATATTTTTTTTTCACGGTTTCCAAAACAAGAAAACTGACTGTTGAAATTTCAACCGAGGAACCGGAAGAGGATAAAAATCCCGATAAGAAATATTGTGTAGGTGTGCTTATTGAATTTAGAGAGACAGATTCATCTGATGAAGCAGAAGAAGATGTTGGGTTTTGACAAGGTTGTGTTTTAATTCCTACAGGATGAAATAATACATTAGGCAATATAAGAAGTACCATCAAAATTTCTAAAATGAATTCCTTTTAGAAATTGGCTGCTATTTCGGAAAGTTCTTACACAAAACGCCCTAAAAAGAAAAGCCCCCATCATGAGAATTACAATGGGGGCTTAATGGAGTTAAGATAAAATTATTTGCTATTGTAAGCAATTTTTAGTACTTCGTCAAAATAATCAACGAAATAGGGTTTTATTCCCTTTCGCAGGTAATCAGGCAATTCATCGAAATCTTTCTTATTGTCTTTTGGAAAAATAAGATTATACACACCTACTCTTCTTGCAGCAATCGTTTTTTCTCTGACTCCTCCAATAGGAAGAACTTTCCCGGTAAGAGTCAATTCGCCTGTCATAGCAATATCATTTCTTATTGGTTTATTCTTAGCCAGTGAGTGTATAGCAAGTGCCATGGTAATTCCTGCAGAAGGACCGTCTTTAGGAGTTGCACCTGCAGGCACGTGTAAGTGGATAAAGTTGTTTTTGAAATAATCCGCTTTACTATTTTTATTACAAAGCTCAGATCGAATGAAAGAATAAGCAATTTCTGATGATTCCTGCATTACTTTACCTAATTGGCCGGTCTGTTTAAAACCCGGCTGATTGCTTTTCACAGACGAAGCTTCCACATACATTGTAACTCCTCCCATGGAAGTCCATGCCAATCCGAGAGAAACACCCGGAGTGGATTTGGAATATAACTCTTCTGTGGTAAATAATGGATTACCAAGGAATTTTTCCAGGTTGTTTTTGGAAACAGAAAAAGTTTTCTGTCCTGTTTC
>JBNJFT010000148.1:0-5892 GCA_051747065.1 Bacteroidota bacterium
CACACCATAAAAGTGATTATTCCACAAGGTAAACCTGAAGGAAACAGCTTCAGCTCATGGAATGTATCCGGGTTGTTGACGGGAAAAAAGAAAGAGTAACCTGCCTCGCAGATAGGGTTGATAGAATGTCGAATGGGTGTAATTATGAAAGGCATAGTTTTGTTTCTGTTGTTAGCCCGGTTAGAATTTCAATGGCAAATGCTTTTGATGCTTTTCATATAGCTTTTGCTGCTTAACCTTAAGTTTAGGGTTACCTACAGCAGGTAATCAATTTGGTTTGTACTTGTTTACAAAAATTCATAATTTCAACCGCTTCAATAAATGGCAAAAAATTATAGAGATGGAAGAAAGCAGTGATGAAATAAAACGATTTTTAGATTCCTTGCCTGAACGTTTAAAAGTAATTGAGGAAGGGATTGATTGGAGCATTCAAAAAGAATATCTGGATTATTCTCACAGTTTTGAACGTGGAGAGCTTCCGCCCGAGGAGCTAAGCAAAATAGACAGTATCCTTCATCATGAAAAAACTCCTGATAAAGTCAAAAAGAAGGCTCTCGCCATTATAGCTCATTCCGGTTCAATACCTGCGTTTAAAGTAATAAAAACTTTTTATGAAAATGCGGAAGGAGATTTAAAGCAGTGGGCTGCGATGGGGCTGAGTGAATGCAAGATGTTTCTGGAGGAAACCTTAAGTGATGAAAATGCCGGCATAATCTTAACAGGTTTGGGGGGAACAGAGGATAAGATAAGAATCTTCTTTCTTATTTTGCCTTTAGAAAACCAAACTTTCAACAAAAGTCATCATAAAATTATTAGAAATGAGTTTGAGGATACTGCACAGCAGTTGAAATGCCAAACAGAAGAGTTTTACTATCATAAAGACTATGTTGGATTAACGGCCTTATTATCGTTGGATGTTGCGGTAGCCACTTTTATGGATAAAGGAATTAGACGCGCAAATGAATATGGAAATTTTGTTTTAGAACACTATTATGCCGGTAATACTGAAATACCGGATCAAAAAGAGATCTACAGGCTGATAAAAATTGTTCGCGAAGGATAGTTAGTTAAAACGTCATTGAAATTAAAAAAATTCAGGTTTATACAATTGAAATTTCACCTTATTGCATTAACTTTGCATAATGTTGTGTAACCTTACATAATGTTATGAAAAAGCTATATACTATAAGTGAAACGGCAAAGATGCTGAAAGTGAGCGCTGAAACTCTCCGAAGGTGGGACAAGGAAGGGAAATTCAGGAGTATAAGAAATCCGATGAACAATTACCGGGTTTATCCGGAAGAACAAGTTGTTTCTTTAGCCGAAGAGATGCAGCTTGAAATCACTTATCCGAGAAAAAAGTTGGACGAATTTCAGCCTTACTTTTCAACTTCTTATGGGAAACTATTCAGAACCGATGCTATCGAATTTCTTAAATCATTAGAAAATGAATCTGTTGATTTGATATTTGCTGATCCTCCCTACAATATCAAAAAGGCTCAGTGGGACACGTTTTCTTCCCAAAAAGAATATGTAGACTGGAGTATGGCCTGGATTAGAGAAGCCAACAGAGTATTAAAAAACACAGGATCACTTTACATCTGCGGTTTTTCAGAGATTATTGCAGATATTAAATGGGCTGCTGCACCTCTATTTAAGGGATGTAAATGGCTGGTCTGGTTCTACAGAAATAAAGCCAACCTTGGGAATGATTGGGGCCGCTCTCATGAAAGTATTCTCCATTTCAGAAAAAGCAAGCATTTTACCTTTGATATCGATGCTGTAAGAATTCCATACAACCAGCATACGCTGAAATATCCGCAACGTACGCAAGCTCAAAGTTCTCAATATAATAATAACAATAAAAAATATGAATGGGAACCGAATCCTCTTGGGGCAAAACCAAAGGATGTGATTGAGATACCGACACTATCCAATGGCTCGTGGGAAAAATATGCGCATTCCACCCAAAAACCTGTCGAATTGCTCAGGCGAATTATCTTGTCTTCTTCAAAACCCGAAGATCTGGTTGCTGATCCTTTTGGGGGTTCGGGTACAACATTTGCCGTTGCAGAAGCTTATCAAAGAAATTGGTTGGGTTCAGAGTTGGAAACACCATACTGCGATATTATTTCGAAGAGGCTTTCTGACAAAGAGCATATCTCAAGAATTGCTTCGGAAAAAGATACGACTGAGTCGATGAAAAGAAGAAAAGACTTAAGAGGATAATAATTTCCATAAATCACTAAAGAGAAACTGGCTAAAGTCAAAAATATGCGTATTGTATGGTGCTTTTTCAGCCACCGGAGGAATATCTAAGTAGTAAATTCCATCCAATTGTATCAAAAACGAGGTGTAAACCATAAACAGGCCGGAAACTAATGTATGACTAATACCCTGATCAGCTTTCCGCTGAACATCATTTAAAAAGATGCCTGTAAACTTGATTATATGCTTATTAAACCTTTCCAATAGCATCTTATCAATAAACATTTTTCCCATTCTGTCTTTTGAAGTGGTCTTGACAGAAAGAATCAATTCATTTTCATCAATGCTGTGTTCTGTTGATTTCACTTCGGCATATGGCGAAATTATTAGATCATTTTCACACCGGTAAATCTTTGTTCCCTCCGGCGAACTGTAAGGAATCTTAAGCACAACCGGCTTATTTGCTAACCCTATTTCGTTGATGATACATCTTATCAACTCTTCAAACCGGTTTCCAACGTGTTTTTTTGAACTATTTGACTCGCCAAGCAAGTCGAGACCAATACCTATCATTTGCTGAATGGTGTATAATGTTCTATTTACCTCGTTTTTCAGATTATTTTTATAGATCGCTTCAATTTTTTGTCTATGATAAAGATGATTCAGGGTTTCTTTTGTATTGGAAGCAAATTTTTCAAACTCGCTAATATCCCATATTACTAAGTCGCGGTTAACTGGACGTAATCTTTTGATATTATTGGCTGATTCAGCAATATATAAGTCATATACACCCTTTGCATATTTGGCGCTTAAAACATTGGGGGCGTATGAAAGTATACGTTTTGTAAGATCAACAAAAGTATCGAAAGATTCCTGCTTTTCTTGAAGTTGTTGGATAAGTGGCTTCATAAAATATTTATCGGTCATTATCCTTCAAATATAGGAAAATATGAATACCTATTTGCTGATGCCTTAGCTTTTAAGTCAATTTATGTGTGTTTCTCACAACCAATCAGGATCTGCAGGAGAAAAGCTGCACAGGATAAAATGAGCTTGGATTTCATGGTTTTTGATCTCTTAATTTGGCATTATAAAGTTACAATAAATACACTTTAAACGCCAGTTATAGAAGAACTCATTTTTAATACCTTAAAATATTAGCAAGATAACAGAGTAAATAGTTTTCAAATCCTGCCCACTGATGCAACCATACGATTGTAAACCAAAAAAATGAAATAATGAAAAAAACAGCACTACTCATCTTTTTCGCGATTTGCCTTATAAACGCTGAAGCTCAAACAAGTCATCAGGCGCAAAGTAAAGTGCCGGATGACAATCACGCCTATGTGTTGATAAACCAATCGGGCTATGCCCTTGATATAGAGAATGGTGATAAAAAAGCCGGGACTAATATCAGGTTATGGGAGCGTAACGATTCAGAAGCACAGAAATTCCGCATTGTTATGGCCCCGGACGGATATTATTACCTTCTGAATGAACGAAGCGGAAAGATGCTTGATGTTTCCGGAGGGAAAAACAACCACGGCGACAACATGCAGATCTGGTATGCCAATAGCGACAAAGCCCAGAAGTTTAAAATCATCTCTGCCGGCTCAGGGTTTTATTACCTCCAGCCTTACGACAGCGACTACTATGTTTCCCCGCAATACAGCAACCCGTCAAAAGGAACGAATGTGATTTTGTGGGATGAGTCTCAGGTGGCGAAATGGAAGTTTGTGAAGAGGTAAGACTGTCTTAAATTCATCTTTATACTGAAAAAGACCGTTTGGATAACGGTCTTTTTGTTTGTTCAGCTCCAGGATAAAACCTTTTTGGAAGCAGGAATTTCCCCATCATTTTTAGCTACGGATACGCCAGCTCGCCCCAAAGGGTGAAATCCGGATTATCACAAGGACTGTAATACACTTCAAAATAGAATTGCTTTCCGAAATCCTGGAAATGATATTGAAACCTGAAATCACATATACAATTGGCGATAGCACTACTGTTATTTTGGATATATATAGCGGCAGTATCTTTTCTCATGACCACTGAATCCGCCAGGCAGGCTCCACAGTTTTGATTCATCACCACATTCAGCAACAAGGTTTCCCCTTCCAGGGAATAAAACATGGTATCGGAAACCGGATAATCTTTCGTATAATCTTCATTAAAACAGCCCAGATAATCTGTTTTTGTGAGTTTTACCGGGTTTTCATCAGAACCCGTATTTTCTTTTTCTGTTTGTTTTTCGCAACCAATCAGGATCAGCAGGAGAAAAGCTGCACCGGATAAAATGATCTTGGATTTCATGGTTTTTGCTTTTTCAATTGGGTACTATAAAGTTATAACACAATCATTTTAAGCGCAAGCTCAGCAGGATTTAATTTTAATCACTATTTTTTTTTGACTAAAACCTCGCGATTAAAAAATTAGATTTTAAGTATCCAAATGTTGTCATTAAAAATGCAATCTTTATATTACCATATGTTTTATATATTTGAAATCAGATAGTTCTGTCGATTCTTAAATTAAAATATCATGAGCAAGGAAGATAAATCCATTCACACCTTCGACTTTGGTTTAATCTGCGAATATTTTTCCGGTCTGGAGCGCCAGGGGCCCGGAAGTGCGGAGGCCACCATTAAGGCACTGAGTTTTATTCCTCCGCTTTCGCTGGATGCCCGGATCGCCGACCTGGGTTGTGGCAGCGGCGCATCTGCTATGACTCTCGGACAAAATACACCCGCACACATCACCGGCATCGACCTGTATCCGGATTTTATCGACCTTTTTAATGCAAATGCCGCCAAAAGGAATCTGCAAAACCGGGTGAAAGGGAAGGTAGGTACTATGGATGACCTGCCTTTTGGAGATGAAGAGTTGGACCTGATTTGGTCGGAGGGAGCGATTTACAATATCGGTTTTTTCAAAGGACTGCAATACTGGCGCCGGTTTCTGAAGCAAGGCGCTTACGTAGCCGTTACCGAAGCTTCCTGGTTTACCGCAGAGCGTCCCGATGAAATCAATGATTTCTGGATGGATGCCTATCCTGAAATTGACACCATTCCCAATAAGGTAGCGCAGATGCAGGCAGCTGGGTATGTGCCTGTGGCCTCTTTTGTGTTGCCCGAATATTGCTGGACAGAGAATTTCTATGAACCACAGAAGCAGTTGCAGAAGGATTTCCTCAGAAAGCATGCCGGCAATAAAGCAGCTGAAGAGCTCGCCGCCAACGAGCGAAGGGAAGCGCAGCTATACGAAAAGTACAAGGCATATTATGGATATGTATTCTATATCGGGGAAAAGCGTTGAGTCAAAATCTTCTGCTTTTAAGTTCTCATACACATGCGATAGCTCCGGCATCAGGTCAGTCCGAAGCGCCGGGCCATAAACTTGGTCTGCAACACAAGATGACAACCTGAAGCGGCCATTGCAAATGACCTGAAATAAAACCGGCGCCATTGCAAATGACGCCGAACCAAAGGACTATCCCAAACTACGTAAACATATCAACTTAGAAACTTACAAACCTAGTAACGTACAAACCTACAAACCTGCAAAAAAAAATCACCGAATCAACGTCACCGTTCCATAGCGTTTTCCTGAGCTAAGCTCCGAGGAGCCCACCTCGTCGCCCTGCCAAACCGTACCGTCTTCGAACATCGCCTCGGCTTTCCAGAC
>JBNJFT010000149.1:0-5828 GCA_051747065.1 Bacteroidota bacterium
GTAAGCCTGAGAATTTTCGGCATGAAAGGAAAAGCGAGAAAACATTTATTCTTTCAAATTGCAAGGAAGATCGGAACTTTTTGTTAGCTATATCTCTTACAGTTAATTAATCTTACTATCAACAATAAAAGAGCCTTTCGATTTTTATCCTGTAATCTTTTTTGAACAAAAAAAAATAGTTTATTTTTATTCAGGTGTTGCGGCAATACAAATATATGAGATGTTCGACTATACAAATGATTCCAGAGGTTTTATTATACAAGTATTTGATATCCTATTCATTATTATAAGGGTAAATACAAATTTATAGAAAAAATCAATTATTAAACAAAAACAAAATTATGAGCAAACTATCCAGAAGTATTCTATTTATCCTACTTTTTTCTGTCACTTCAATTAGCTTACTCAATGCCCAAGACGACAAAATGAGTGAACATTGGGGATATTTTTTAAAATTTCAGGAACATCAGGAGGGTGAATTGAACGACAGCGCTCTTTACTATCTGAATAAAGCCTCGGAAACCGCCTTTGAAATTGGAAATCACAACCGTTACTTATGGTATATGAATGAAACAGGCAGGTATTTATATATTAAAGGATATCCATTAAAGGCCATAGACACTATTAAGAACGGAATGAGCAAATACAGAGAGCACAACGATACCTCAAGTGTAATGTATAGCTACTGCTATAATGGCATTGGTTTTATCTATTATTCGCAAAATAAATTAAAAAAAGCATCTCGTTATTTTATCCGGAACGTAACACAAACTGAAAACCTGCTTGAAAAGGGCATCTATTATAATGATAGTAGAAAAAGAACTATTTCTCAGTTAATAGATGTGTATACTACGATAGTTACCTGTTATACCTCCCTTTATGAAAAATCCAATGACCCTGATTTTTTTTACCTGGCTACAGAATATGCCGAAAAAGCCTGGAGGATGCTAAAACGTGAGAATTTTAAAGAGGGATATAGTGGTATTATTAAATCGTATGCCGAATTAGTCGAAATTGCTTATCCGGTAGAGGTGATAAGGTTAATGGAGTTAGAAAAGGATCTACATAAAAAAAGTGAATACACACTGTATTATAAAAATCTGGGCAATTATTTTGCCCTTCAAAATAAGGCGGATAAAGCAATCAATTGGTTAAAAAAAGCATATAAGATTCAAAAGTCATTAAATGATGTAACTACCAGTGAGGTGATCACTACCGGCGGAAGCTCGATCTATGGATTCAAAAACATGATAGCCAATGTCTACCTACAGAAAGGCATGACAGATACTGCCATTTCTATGTATAACAAATCAATACATTCATCTGAAGATTCATTAATTATGAGTGAATCATTCAGAGGGTTAGCAAAGGGCCACATAGCGCATGGAGAACTCGAAAAAGCTGACAGCCTGTATAAAAAAGCGTTTCAATTTATCAATAAAAACAAGGAAACAGCAACCTATAATGAATACATGCTTGAATGGGCAATAGTGAAAATCAAAATGAAAAGGCCGGAAGAAGCAATAAATTTAACGATGAAAGCTACGAAAGTGCAGGAGCAAAAAAATACCTTTGAATCTCAATCACCGCATTCAGGCAACTTATCCTTCATTTTAAATAACACGCTCACAAAGGCAAGAATATATGCTGAATTGTATATACAGAACAGGAATGAAAAGGATTACGAAAAATCCCGGCTATTATTCAGTGAGGGGCTTACTCTCGCGAATGAGCTAAATTACAAACTTGTAAATAAGGTTTCACTCGCATACCTTTCTAAAAACATTAAAAAATATTTACCCTATTTTGTCGAGGCCAACTATAGAAAATATAAAGAAACTGGTGACGAGCAATATATAGGCCTGATTATTGATGCATTAGCCAACAATACGTCACGGACATTGAATACATTAATTCGAAAAGCAGACATCAGAAAGGGGGCTAAAAGGCAAACGAATACATACAGGAAAATTGATTCTCTTGAACTTAAAATAAATCAACTGCAAACTGCTTTATTGAGCAACACAGATACTTTAAAAACAGATACTTTACAGAGAAAAAAACTGGATGCCACCATTGAACTGTTGGCATTAAAATTCAAACGGGATAGGCGCAAAAACCACAAAGCACCTGATTATGCGAGAAATACAGGTGAAAAAGTTCAGGAATTACTTGATAAAAAAAGCCTGCTTGTCGACTATTATATCGTTGACTCCATTCTGTTTACCATTGGAATTACAAAAAAAGGTTATACGATTGACAGGCAAATTTTACCCAACGAATTTCCCAAAATAGTAAAAGGGAAAAAAAGAGCGATTAAAACCGGAAGAGCAACATTCAAATCGGATAAAATACTTTCCGAAGTGCTGCTTAACCCGCTGCATAGAAAAATGCGCCAAAAAAGCCATTTGATCATTATTCCGGATGACTATTTATTCGACGTACCTTTCGAAACCCTGATTCATAAAAGGAAACTTTTAATTAAAAGTCATGCTGTTTCCTACCAGTATTCGACGTTAATTCATACCATCAATAATTCAGGAAAGAACCGGGAAGGATTGAGCAGTTTGATTCTCGCTCCCGATTTTAAGCAGAAGGGTAATTATGAGAATCAATTAGCCTACAGAGGGGCCAGTAATGATACAACCATTTTCCGTAACGGCTCTCTGGTGAAATTGCCTTATGCCCAGGAAGAAGCTCAAATGATTCAAAAACAATTTAGTCATAAATCATTGAATACAAAATTATTGATCGATGAAGCGGCTTCAAAAGAAAACTTTATCGAAAATGCTCAAAAATACGACATCCTGCATTTGGCCACTCATGGGTATAGTTTTCGGGAAGATCCCTATCAGTCCAGGATTTTCTTTTCTGAATACCAAAAAAATATGGGCAATCAGTATATGATGATGAATGAACTTTACAACCTTTCTTTAAATGCAGATTTAGTTGTACTTTCCGCTTGCAATTCCGGTAAAGGGAAAATAATAGAAGGAGAAGGAATGCTGGCGCTACCCGGAGGCTTCTTATACTCTGGTGTTCCTAATGTCCTGGCTTCGCTATGGAAAGTACACGATGAAAAAACCAAAGAACTGATGGTTGCCTTCTACAAAAACCTGCTGGAAGACGGTGTAACTTATGCCGAAGCATTAAGGCGGGCAAAACTTGACTGCATTGAAAAAGGATACCTGCCATTGGACTGGGCCGGCTTTGTGTTGATTGGCAGTTGATAGTTCGTTTGATGATTTAATGTTTCAGGTTGCAGGCCAACATTAACAATAGAGCAATATAGTAATTCAGTAATAAGAAATGAACAATTATATCAATTAATAATTGAAAAGGGCTGATAACACTTATCAATTAAGCAATAAGGAGATGAGTTTACACGCTGTTGCTTCAGCCTCAGCCTCAGCCTCAGATCAACTCAATCAAATAAATCAACAAATAAAGAGGTTATTTCTGCTCAGAGGCTTAAGTTAATTTTGGCAGTTGTTATCAGGTGCTTTTGTTTCCTCATCAATGATCTGGCTTACCATTCTTACTTCCTGAGTACATTGAGCACACTCAGCCATATGCTTGCGGCATTCGCTCGGCAGGCTGGATTCAGTTCCCAGAGCAAGGGCTTCAGCATAAGCTGCAATTTGTTCTTCTGTTAAGTGCTTTCCATCTGTTATCAAAGCAAAGTAATGAATTTAAAGGGCCAATACTAATGTCAAAAATCTTTTTGTAGGCAATTGTAGACAGCCTCGTTCAACTGTTCTATGATCTTATCCATTGTTTTGTTCAACCCCATCTACACTGAATTAGCCTTTACAGCCTTGTTTCCACACGTAGCCATTGCTTTTGCTATGTTATCAAAAGGTGCTTTATACTGAATATTATTGGGGCTAAAAAGCAAAATATTCCGTTTTGATTACATTTTGCGGAATATTATTGAAAATGAGCTTTTTGGGGTTTGAGGAAAAAGCAGGTAAACTAAAACCTTGAATTATTACTCATGAAGTATCCTGATAAATTTATCCAGCATCAGGGTTTCACCCTGGAGAATTAATTTTTCCGGTCTGCAGATGTACTGGAGCTTTTTTCCCCTGGCAAACTCTTCTGGTTTTGATTTCCAATCCATTGAATTCTTGCGAATCAACTCACAGCACATTCTGTTCAGAATAGCAATACAATAAGTGGATATTTTTGCTTTGCCGGAAAAACGGGCTGCAATGATATCCTGTTTTTCCCAGAAATCTCCCACAATAGACATCTTAACATTTTCCTCTTCACGCTCTGGTATGGTTCCCTGATAGATATACCTGCATACAATTTTGGCTGCATACTTCATCAGTTCTGTCTTAGAAATAAAAGGTGTGGAGTTTCTTTTCTTAGATGGCTGGTTTGTTCTCATACGCTATTAAAAATAACAATTGCCAAATTAAGGGGCTTGAGCTTTTGTATTTTTATACTTTAAATTAATGTTATTTGTTGCATAAAAATACTACTTTTTTAAAAGATTCCCAGCGATCTATAATCGGTATAAAAAAACATGAATAAGTCAAAGAACTATAAAATATTTTACACCAATTGGTTGCAAATTGACCCCATTTTTGAAAAAAATCTTTCATCAAATTTGAAAAAAACTTCATATAAAAATATAATACATTCATCCCAATCTATTGTACATCTATCAAAACCAACGGTTTTGGTACAATTTTTTTGTTTTTTTCATGAATAAGCCTTTCTTATTTAATATGTTACATGGTCGAGGCTGTTAGCGGTAAATATAACAAAATGTTTTGTTTGAAGTTCGCCTTCGATGTTAGTCTCCTCCACTGTGGAAAATCTTATTTGGCAGAACAGAAAACGGCACAAGCAAACCTTGCGCCATTCTCTTGTTGTCAGTCAGGTTTACATCCTGAAGCTCATTTTCTGTGTTTGTGTGCCTTCGATCTTTTGTAGTTCTTCTTCCAGGTTATCCATTTCTTTAAAGTCGCCGATGAGCTCCAGGAGAATTAGCCCTTCATTACTGCAGTTTTCATTTGAAGCTTCATGTAATCCTAAACGGGTTTTTATGGAACATCCATATTTAGTGAGTACCTTTTGGACTTCGCCAGCTTCTTTTTTGCGGTCGGTAATTACTACGCCTAAAATTCTTTTTTCTTCCATAGTTTCTGTTTTTATTTAAATTAAATTTAGAAAGTATTAAGATAGTAAAAAATTATAAAAAATGTATTTTTGTTAAATAAGATAAAAATATCCAGAACTATTAAATTTATGAATATGATGAAAAAAATAATCTTACTGGCGCTTTTTCCAATGTTGATTTTGGGTTGCCAGAATAATAAAGAAAAATCCGGGGAATCTGATAAAAAACAACAGAAGCAACAAAAAGAAGAAGAAGCGGATATACAGGCAAGTACATTAATAGAATCAGGTCAGCCTGTTCCCCAGTTTTCATTTGAAACCTCTGATGGAAAAGAATATAGCATGGCTGAACTTGAGGGGAACGTTGTACTGCTAAACTTTTTTGCAACCTGGTGTCCTACCTGTATGAAAGAAATGCCGGCGCTGCAGGAACAGATCTGGGATAAGTATAAGGAGAACGATGACTTCTTTATGGTTAGTTTGGGCCGGGAACACAGCATGCAGGAAATGAAAGAATTTCAGGAGAAAAAGGAATACACCTTTAATTTTGCACCAGATACAGGAAGGGTTATTTACGGCAAATTTGCAGAAAAATACATTCCAAGGAACGTACTCGTTGACAAAAAAGGAGAAATCATTTACGAATGCACCGGATACGATGAAGAAGAATTTGATAAAATGCTGACTATCCTCGA
>JBNJFT010000150.1:0-5791 GCA_051747065.1 Bacteroidota bacterium
TTGAAAACACGTTAAAGTTATTATCAGAAAAAGCAACAATTCCTTTTATCAGTAGGTACCGGAAAGAAAGCACCGGAAATCTTGATGAAATTCAAATTGCTCAAATAAAGGAAGAAACAGAACGGCTCGAAGAATTGGAAAAGCGGCGGGAGACAATTCTTAAAACTATTGCTGGCCAGGGCCAGCTGACGGATGAGCTTGAAGAGAAAATCCAGAAGGCTCAAACGATGCAAGAACTGGAAGACCTATATCTTCCATATAAGCCTAAAAAACGCACAAAAGCTACCAAGGCTCGCGAAAAAGGCCTGGAAGGGTTGGCCAAAATTATTATGAAACAGGAGGAAGTGGCTCCTGAAAGTAGGGCAGAGTCATTTTTGAATGAAGAAGTCCCCGATACTGGAGAAGCTTTGCAGGGAGCACGCGATATCATTGCTGAGTGGATAAATGAAAGTCAGAAAGCACGAAATCAGATAAGAAGGTTATTTCATAAGGAAGCCCTGATTGAATCTGCAATGGTTAAGGGAAAAGAAGAAGAAGGACAAAAGTATAAGGATTATTTTGAATGGTCTGAATTGGTCAGAAAAACACCTTCGCATCGCTACTTAGCCATTATGCGTGGAGAATCAGAAGGGATATTAAAAGTCGATGTGAAACCAGAAAAAGAAGATGCTTTAGATATTTTAGAAAATATCTTCGTAAAAGGCGAAAATGCTTGTACAGAACAGATAAAGATCGCTGTAGAAGATAGCTACAAACGCCTGATGGCTCCTTCCATGGAAAATGAAGTAAAAGCATTCTATAAAGACAAGGCTGATGACGAAGCTATTAATGTTTTTGCAGAAAACCTGCGGCAGCTTCTTTTGGCTCCACCATTGGGTCAAAAGCGTGTGATGGCAATTGATCCGGGTTATCGTACAGGATGCAAGGTAGTTTGCCTGGATAAACATGGAGCAATTAAACACAACGAAACAATCTATCCGCATAAGCCGCAAGAGGAGAAAAAGCAAGCGGCAAAGAAGATTACATCCCTGGCCGATGCTTATAAAATTGAAGCCATTGCTATCGGCAATGGAACAGCAAGCAGGGAAACCGAAGAGTTTGTCAGTAATTTGAAGTTTAAGGAGGATATGGCAGTTTTCATTGTCAGTGAGGATGGAGCGTCTGTATATTCAGCTTCCAGGATTGCAAGAGAAGAATTTCCTGAGTTTGATGTTACTGTCCGCGGTGCAGCCTCAATTGGCCGGCGTTTGATGGACCCACTGGCTGAGCTGGTAAAGATAGATCCTAAATCTATTGGAGTTGGCCAGTATCAGCATGATGTTGATCAGAATAAGTTGAAGAAAAAGCTCGATCAGGTGGTTGAGAGTTGCGTGAACCTTGTTGGGGTGAATGTAAACACCGCCAGTAAATATTTGTTATCTTATATTTCCGGATTGGGACCTCAGTTAGCTCAAAACATTATTGAGTACAGGAAAGAGCATGGTTCTTTTACATCAAGGAAACAGTTTAAAGATGTAAAACGGATGGGCGATAAGGCTTTTCAACAGTGTGCAGGTTTTTTAAGAGTTGATCAGCCCGAAAATCCACTTGATAACAGTGCCGTTCACCCCGAGAGTTATGGTATAGTTGAACAAATGGCGAAAGATGTAGGTTGTTCTGTTGCAGAACTGATAAACGATAAGCAAAAGCGGAAACAAATAAGAATAGAGAATTACATTACCGATGAAGTAGGCAAGCCGACACTCGAAGATATTTTAAAGGAATTGGAAAAGCCCGGAAGGGACCCAAGGAAAAAGATTAAGGTGTTTGAATTTGATAAAAATTTAAAGTCGATTGATGATCTGCAGGAAGGAATGATAGTGCCGGGAATTGTTAATAATGTCACGAATTTCGGTGCTTTTGTCGATATCGGGATCAAACAGAACGGGCTCATTCATATTTCAAACCTGGCAAATCAATACGTATCAAACCCTGCCGATATTGTAAGCTTACATCAGCAGGTTAATGTTAAAATTCTGGACGTTGACAAAGAGCGTGGCAGGATACAACTGAGCCTGAAAGGTGTGGAGCAGTAGTTGGGCGCATTCGGAAGCAGAGGTGAATTTTTAAATGACCATCAATTTGACAGTATGTAAGTAGGCAGTCGGCAGCAGCAGTAGGCAGTACACAGTAAGCAGTAAGACGAAAATTCCGTGCCAAGAGCTAAAGGCTAAAAGCAAAAGGCAAATTGCAGTTGTAGGCAGTCGGCAGTGAAGAGAATACCTGACAGCGCCTTCAAGGCCTGTCAGTGTTTATTGATAATTTTGACTGATTTTAGTGATGTGGTTGACTAAGTTAATTAAGTTGAAGAAGATAACCGATACACCTTCTTCACTTAATCAACTTAATCAACTTAATATCTTCAAAAAAAAGAAAATGATTTCTATATTCTTTGACAGATGAAATATCTAACTGGGATCTTGTTGTTTGTTATTCATCTTCATTGCCATAAAAGCATATCCGGTAAATACGAATGCCATTATTACCTGCATGTAAATTGGAATTCCAACCAGCCCTGAAGAAATAATTGCAGTATTCACTAAACCGAATTTTACAAGGTAGTAGAAGGCTTTGCTTCCGATAACGCTGGTAAGAACAGCAGCCGGAACAGATTTTATCTTATTTACAAGGAAATAAAATAAGAAAACGTTCAATACTAGTTCTGCTGTAATAAGTATCATTTTTGGCGGAACGGGGTGAGCTGAAATCAAAAATGAAAAAACCGGGAGCGTAATAGCAACAATGTATGCATTTCTTTTTGTTGTGTGAAGCAACATAAGAATCAGCATCAAACGCATAGGCTCAACGAAATAAACCGGGAGTTTCAGCATGTGTGAAATTGCCGGAACAAAGAAAATAAACAGAAGCGCCGAAACATCAAAAATAATTGTTTTGAGTGTTTCTCTGGATTTTAGATTAATCGATAGTGCGTTATTCATAATTATTTAGAATTTTAATTAAACGATAAGTTATAGAAACCCTCTAATTAATTAGACTCATTCAAATTTACAAATAAATTTCGAATTGTTTCACTTATTTACTATTTTTATGATTTGAATGAGTAAAAAGATAAAAGTTTAACTAAAAATATAATATTATGAAACGAAGGGATTTTCTTAAAAAAAGTGTTGGAGCAGGATTGTTTACAGGTTCATTAATTACATTGGGCGGATATGGAAGAATCTTTGCTAATACCACAAATAATGCAGCCCTTCCTTATGATCTCGTTGCTATAAAGGATGGAGAACCGGATAAGATGTTTGACCGGGCTATGGAAGCAATGGGAGGTATGCGAAAGTTTGTTAAGCCTAATCAAACAGTAGTTGTTAAGCCCAATATTGGCTGGGACGTAATTCCGGAAAAAGCAGCTAACACGAATCCTGCTTTAGTTAAACGTATCATTGAACAATGTTTTGAAGCAGGAGCGAAGAAAGTTTATGTTTTTGACCATACATGCGATGATTGGCAAAAATGTTATAAGAACAGCGGCATTGAAAAAGTAGCCAAAGAAGCGGGTGCAAAAGTAGCTCCGGGCCATACCGAAGGTTATTACGAAGAAGTGGAAATTCCTCAGGGGGAAGAATTAACTAAAGCCAAAGAGCATGAAATGATCTTAGAATCGGATGTATTTATCAATGTTCCTATACTTAAAAATCACGGTTCAGCCCGCTTAACTGTGTCAATGAAAAACCTGATGGGTGTTGTCTGGGATCGCCGTTACTGGCACAGAAATGATCTTCATCAGTGTATAGCTGATTTTGCTTCATACAGAAAACCCGATTTGAATGTTGTTGATGCTTATCGTGTAATGCTTCGTAACGGGCCCAGAGGAGTTTCTACTTCAGATGTTTCAACAATGAAATATCAGATTGTTTCAGACGATATGGTTGCTGCGGATTCTTCTGCTGCCAAAATTTTTGGAACTTCACCTGAGAAAGTACGCCACATTGAAATTGCAGGTAATGCAGGCTATGGAGAAATGGACCTTTCAAAACTGAAAATAGGCCGCTTTAAATTGTAAGGAATGAAACTCTCATCCATAACAAGCCGAAATAAGACGATGAATAGCACGCTTTTTTCTTGAATTTAACAACAATAGAACAATAAAACAATATTCTAATGAATTATAAATATTTGAAGAGATTTAGAGTTGTAATATCAGTAATTTTCCTGGCTCTGCTTGGTGTATTTTTCCTTGATTTTGCTGAATTATTTCCGCCAAAGTTCATTACCGGAGTCATGTTTCTTCAGTTTGTACCTTCTGTGTTAAAATTTTTCAATGTTTTCTCATTAGTTGCTATTGGATTTATTGTTATATTCATTCTAACCCTGCTGTTTGGGCGAGTTTATTGCTCAACAATATGCCCCCTCGGAATAATGCAGGATGTAATCATTTACCTGAAAAGAAAATTTAAGAAGAGAAAAAGATATAAATACAGGTATATCAAGCCTTTGCCATGGCTTCGTTATTCTCTGGTGGGGTTAACTATTGCTTTTCTTTTGGGAGGGAGCATTTTGGTATTAGCTCTCCTGGATCCCTATAGCATTTTTGGGAGAATTGTATCGGATTTATTCCGCCCGATCTTGTCTGAAATAACTAATTTTTTGGCAGGTATATTGAACAAGTTTGACATATATGGTTTATATACCGTTGAAACTCATGCTATTAATTTTGAAGTATTAATTATTCCGATTGTTTTTCTTATTCTTGTCGTTTGGATGTCACTCTCTAAAGGCCGGCTGTATTGCAACACTGTTTGTCCTGTCGGGACTTTTCTTGGATTGGTTTCTAAAATCTCAGTTTTTCAGATTAAACTGGATGAGAGTACATGTACAAAATGCAGTTTATGTGAAAAAGCTTGTAAAGGAGGATGCATTGACTATGAATCATTGTATGTTGATTTTTCAAGATGTGTGGGTTGTTTTAATTGTCTTAGTGTATGCCCTGCATCCAGTGCAAATTTCAGACTGAATAACATTTATAAAGGCAGGAGGGAAGTTTCAAAAGCCAAATCTGATAATAATTTTGCTGATAATCAGAAGTTTGATCTAAGTAAAAGAAAATTTTTAGGCGGCTTTGCACTCGCACTTTTTGGAGCATCGAAATTATCAAAAGCTCAGGAATTAATTTCTTTTAATGCACATAAGCCTGTAAATCGGCAAAATCCAATCTCTCCACCAGGTGCTCAAAGTACCGAACGATTCAATGATGCCTGTACTGCCTGTCATTTATGCGTAAATGCCTGTCCTTCAAATGTTTTGCAGCCCGCGGTGCTTGAATACGGCTTGAGGGGTTTGATGCAGCCAAGATTGAATAATCATGTCGGTTTTTGTAACTATGAATGTACCCTCTGCACTGAAGTATGCCCAACCGGGGCGATTTTACCTCTTTCTGCCGAAGACAAGAAGCTTACTCAACTTGGGAAAGCTCAGTTCGTGAAGGAAAACTGCATCGTAGAAACAGAAGGAACAGATTGTGGTTCCTGTGCCGAACATTGCCCTACTAAGGCGGTTCGAATGGTTGATTACAAAAATAATATACGCATCCCTGAAGTTACTGATGATATTTGTATCGGTTGCGGAGCCTGTGAATATGCATGCCCGACACATCCGTACAAAGCTATCTATGTAGAAGGCAATCCGGTGCATGAAAGGGCGAAAAAACCAGGTGAGGAACAGGTTGAAGAGGTTGAACATGAAGATGATTTTCCGTTTTAATTCCTCTGGGTGATAAGTTGACGAATTATGGGGG
>JBNJFT010000151.1:0-5677 GCA_051747065.1 Bacteroidota bacterium
AGTCTGCTGGGAGCATTTCTTTTCCAGGGAGAGGATGTAGATAAACGTGTCAAAGTACTCTCGGGCGGAGAAAGATCACGACTTGCCCTTGCTACTTTGCTGTTGAGACCATATAACCTGTTGGTGCTGGACGAGCCAACCAACCATCTCGATATGAAATCGAAAGAGGTGCTTAAAAATGCACTTAAAGATTACACCGGCACTTTGATTGTCGTCTCGCATGACAGAGATTTTCTGGACGGCTTGGTAGACAAAGTATTTGAGTTCAAAGACAAAAAAATTAAAGAAAATATAGGCGGTATTTATGACTTCCTGAAAAAGAAATCCTTAGAAAACCTTGATGATTTGAACGCAATTGCTCCTTCAGAAAAAAACACAAACAACAAGAACATCAAAGGCAAAAAAACATTTGAACAAAGAAAACAACACAACAAAAAAATAAGCAAAACAGAAAAGTCGATTGAAGCAACAGAGAAACAGATTGAAGATATTGAAAAAGAAATGAAGGATTTGAAAGAAGAAATGTATAAGCCCGAAAAACAAAACAATGCAGAATTATACGAAAAATACGAAAAACTAAAAAGCAAGTACGAGCAAGAAATGGATAGATGGGAAAAGTTGCACGAGGAGTTGGTTAAACTCAACCAGGAGTTACAGGATAATTTTTAATATAATGCAGATGAAAGAAAATAATGAAAATTACATATACGGATTTCATTCTATCATAGAAACCATCAAAGCAGGAAAACCAATTGACAAAATTTTCCTTCGGAAAGGTCTGAAAAACGAGTTATTTGCCGAGTTGTTTCAGATAATACGGGAAACGGGAATTCCTTACCAATTTGTTCCTCAACAAAAGCTTGACAGAATCACGAAAAAAAAACATCAGGGAGTAATTGCTTTTCTATCTCCAATTGACTTTCATAACATCGAAGAAGTTCTGCCTGCGATATTTGAAAAAGGCAAAAATCCTTTCATCTTAATTCTGGACAGGATCACAGATGTACGAAATTTTGGAGCAATTACCAGAAGTGCAGAATGTGCCGGAGTTCATGCAATTCTTATTCCGCAAAAAAATTCAGCCAGTATTAATGAAGATTCTATCAAAACTTCGGCCGGAGCATTGTCAAGAATACCGGTATGTAGAACCCAAAGCCTCGAACAAACAGCTAAACACCTGAAAGATAGCGGAGTTAAATTAGTTGCTGCAACAGAAAAAGCTTCGAATAATCATTTTCAAATTGACTATACTCCTCCTACGGCTATAATCATGGGTTCAGAGGACAAGGGAATATCAAAAAAACTACTTGAAACTTCTGATGTTTGGGCAAAAATTCCTTTATCTGGAGATATAGAATCGTTAAATGTTTCAGTGGCAACGGGCGTATTCCTTTTTGAGGTTGTAAGGCAAAGAATGTAGGATAGGCATTTTAAAGTACATGCAGAAGTAAAAGATTATTAGTTAATGATCATCAGATAATAACAGAGTATGCAGTTGCAGTGGCAGTGGAAGAAGGCAATTTCAGAAGTAGAGGCAAACCTCAAAATGAGCATCAATTAGCTAATGAGTAAGCAGTAAGCACTCTGCAGTCGGCATTGTCAATTCTAAAAATATAATTTTATAGATGCTTGTTAGAATAACCTAAAGTTTTTGGGTTCTTTATTCAAAGGTTGATAATCACTTAACACCGTTTCTTGATAATTTTGGCTGATTTTAGTGCTGTAAATCATTGGCACGAACCTGTAATGACTTGATAATGAAAAGATTTAGGGTTTTCTGAATACACAAAATAACAATAGCATCTATCAAACATCTAACATCAATCATCTAACATCGATCATCTAACATCTATTTATCCAGCGAGGGTATTGTAAACTTAAATGTGCTGCCTTCAAAAGGTTTGCTTTCCACCCAAATCTTTCCTTGATGTTTCTCCACAAATTCTCTGCAAACCAACAGCCCTAAACCTGTTCCTTTTTCATTAGCAGTGCCGTTTTTAGCAACATTATGTCCAATTTTAAACAACATTTCTTGTTCTGCCTTAGGTATCCCGGTTCCAAAATCCCTTATGCCAACTTCTACCATTCCGTCATCAAGAAGGCTTGCTTCAATTTCAAGACGTTTTCCTTCGTAAGAAAATTTAACTGCATTAGAAAGCAAATTGCGCAAAATGGTACTTATCATGTTATTATCTCCATAAACATAAATATTGGAGCTAATGCGGTTGATTAATTTTAGCTGTTTACTTTCAATATTCATCCTCAACAAATTAATTGTCTCTTCAGCAACTTCAATCAATTTCAATCCTTCAGGGCTATAGGAAATATTACCGGTTTGCGCTCGAGACCAGTGTAATAAATTCTCCAAAAGCGAATACAACTGTTTGGAATTTTTATTCATCAGCTGAATCAACTCTTTTGCCTCAGATTGCGACAATTCATAATAATTTTCAGATAATAAATCGGTGAGCTCAAGAAATCCGGCAATCGGATTTTTTAAATCGTGGGCAATGATAGAAAAGAATTTATCTTTTGTAGCATCGATTTCATTTAACTCTTGTTGTTTCTTTTCAAGCTCCTCGTTTTGGAGGCTAATCGTTTTTTTCGCTTTTTTCAGATCAACCATTTTCCCGAACATCTCAATAGTTCGCTTACGAAATTTTTTATACGTTTTTTCAAGTTTAGCTCTCTGTTTTTCTATTTCGTATCGCTGTTCCTCCAATTGTTCATTTTGAAGACTGATGGTTTTTTTTGCCTTTTTCAGATCAACCATTCGACCAAAAAGATCGATGGTTCTTCTTCTCATCTTATCATTAACTCTTGTAAGTTTCTTCTGTTCGGCATCCATTTTTGCCCGCAAAGCCCTCAGTTCTTCATTTTGCTGAGCAATAATATCTATAGCCCTGTTTATATCCCCGTTCTCTTTTATTCTCGTTACTTTCTCATGAGATAAATTCAAATTCTCAGAATAATCCTTTTTAAAAGAGCTCCCTCTAAAATCGTTAGCTCGTTTTCTTCTAATAAAAGGAGGTTTTATTTTTTGAAAATATCTATACAATTTCTTAGGTATTATTTAATTTTTGTACGAATGTAAGAAATTATCCCTTTAGTGAAAAACACAATATTTAACTTCCTTCAAAAGCCGAAACAAGCGACTTAAAATCATCACCCGAAGGATTTTGAAAAACACGCAAGTCGAATTCAGGTATAACAGCAAATATATGATCAAAAATATCTGCCTGAACTTGTTCATAGGGCTTCCATGAATATTCTTTACTAAAACAATAAACCTGAATTGGTAATCCTCTTTCGGTTGGTTGCAAATGCCTGACCATTACAATATATGGCGGGTTGTCATCATGAATTTTTTCAAGTTTATTTAAATACGATTCAATATATTTTCTGAAAACTCCCACGTTTGTTAATCGTCTGCGTCCCACGGTATCATCATTATCAATTCCATGGGCTATATTAAATTCATCTATCTCGTTTTGTTTATCGTTAATATAATCCCGAATGAGCCGAAACCTTTTAAATCTTTCCAGCATTTGTTCATCACAAAACTTTATACTTTTAATATCAATAAACACAGATCTGGATATTCTTCTCCCCTGCATTTCCGTCATTCCTTTCCAATTCTGGAAGGATTCATGAATAAGAGCCCATGTGGGAATAGTTGAAATCGTTTTATCCCAGTTACGCACTTTCACTGTATTTACGGTAATCTCCTGAACAATACCATCTGCTTCACGGCTGGGCATGGATATCCAATCCCCTGGTTTTACCATCTGGTTGGCGGAGAGTTGAATACTTGAAACAAAACCCAAAATTGTATCACGGAATACCAATATCAATACAGCCGCCAGGGCACCTAAACTCGCGAAAATGGCTGTAGGATCTTTACCAATGAGTTTAGAAATAATAAGAATTCCTCCAATAAAATATAGCAAAATTTTGGCAACTTGAATATATCCTTTTATAGGCCTCTCTTTTGAAATTGGCAAGGTGTCGTAAATATCATGTAGCGCTGAGAAGAATGCGTCAAGTGTTAACATGATAATAAAAATCATGTAAATGACGACGCCCGTTTCAAGCAGAGCCATAGTCTGGGGAAAATCACTCAAGCCAATCTGAATAAAATAATAAACTACAAGTGCTGGAGCTATATGCGAAATGCGATGAATAACCCTGCGACGCAGAAGCATATCATCCCACCTGGATTTAGATTTCCGTATAACTTTCTTTATCGTAACTAATAAAACTCTTTTAGTGATAAAATCCACCAAAAGAGCAAAAAGTAATACAGCGGCTACTAAAATAATAACTTTGATAATCTGAGCTGTTTCTGTTCCTATTCCTAAACTCTCTATCCATTGCTGAAAATCTGAAATTATCTCATTTATCATAAAAGAAATTTTTTATTTGTAATTTTCAGCAATAAAATTAACATTAAATAATTATCTATGAAGTATTATTGGCTATTTTTCTTGTTATTATGCTCCAACGCCATTTTCGGACAGATAAATTATGAACATTATTTTACAGAAAATACGCTGCGAATTGACTTTCTTCTTGCGGGAGATAGTGAACAGGAAGAAATATATCTTCAACATTTAAAAAAAGAAAAACCATGGGCAGGCACTACAGAACACCTGGTAACTCCTTTTGAATATGGCAACTATGCAATAAAAGCGGAGAACAAAAACGGAAAAGTAATCTATTTCAGGGGTTTCAGCACCCTTTTTGAAGAGTGGGTGACTACTGAACAGGCAAAAAATGAGAAAAGAGCATTTCAACAAACGATACGGATTCCATTTCCAAAAGAAAAAGTAACCATAAAAATACAAAAACGAAATTATGATAGTGGCAGGTTCAATACAATAATAATAAGGGAAATTGATCCCGAAAGCCATTTTATTACCGATGAAAACCCAAAAGAAATAAATTACACAACTGTTCAAGATAACGGGAAACCCACTTCAAAAGCCGATATTGCTTTTATAAGCGAAGGGTATAGAAAAGAAGATATGGATAAATTCAGAGCAGATGTAAAAAAGATAACGAACTATATCCTCAGACAAAAGCCATTTAATAAGCACAAAGAAAACTTTAACATCTATGCGGTTGAAGCAGTTTCTGAAGAACAGGGAACGGATAAACCGGATGAAGATATTTACCGGAACACTGCTCTCAATTCTTCTTTCAATACGTTTAATTCGCCACGCTATTTAACATCCACCGACACATGGAAAATAAGAGATATAGCAGCAATTGTACCCTACGATCATATTATTATATTGACAAATTCTGATCGCTACGGTGGTGGAGGTTTTTACAATCAT
The DNA here is from genome assembly GCA_051747065.1 of Bacteroidota bacterium. Taxonomy (GTDB): domain Bacteria; phylum Bacteroidota; class Bacteroidia; order Bacteroidales; family UBA12077; genus JAGXLC01. The sequence goes on from JBNJFT010000151.1 coordinate 5,343, forward strand.
CTCAGCATATCCTCGGTAGACCATCAATATTCAAAGGAAGTACTTATTCACGAATTTGGCCATGGATTTGCAGGATTGGGCGATGAGTATTACAATTCTGAAGTAGCCTATTCAGATTTTTACAATTTGAATGTAGAACCCTGGGAGCCCAATATTACCACACGAACAGAATTCAGTTCAAAGTGGAAAGACTTAATAAAAGAAGACACGCCAACTCCTACTCCACGTGAACCAAAATATTCTGATAAAATAGGTCTGTTTGAAGGTGGCGGCTACCTTGCAGAAGGAATTTACAGCCCTTACATGGACTGTAGAATGAAAAGCAATATTTCCTC
>JBNJFT010000152.1:0-1370 GCA_051747065.1 Bacteroidota bacterium
AGATTGTAACTCTGACTCCATCTATTACTAAGCAATTGTTACTTCTCGGAGTGGAAAATTATGTGATAGGGCATACCTCTTATTGTCCTTCTGACAATCTGAAAAACAGCGAAGAGGTTGCTTCAGCCACGGAAGTCAACATTGAAAAGATTGCCGTGCTTGATCCCGATGTTGTTTTGGTTAGCACGTTAACGAAGAAGAAAGTCATTGATAATCTGAGAAAGCTTGGAATTGAGGTAGAATATATGGAAATGCCTGAATCTTTTGATGAGATATGTGAGCAGATGATGAAACTTGGAAAAATTGTAAAAAGAGAAGATAAAGCGTCAGGTATTGTAGAAAGACAGAAGAATAGACTGGATTCACTGCAAAATACGATTCCGGAAGGTGAGGATCTGAAATTTTTCATTGAAATTGGAGCTGATCCCCTTTACGCTGCAACTTCGGAATCGTTTATGCATGATTATATTCGGTTTGCCGATGGTACAAATATAGCAGCAGACCTGAAAAGCGGGTCCATGTCACGCGAGAGCGTTCTTGCCAAAAACCCGGATGTTATCGTGATCGTTACAATGGGAATTGTTGGAAAAGAGGAGAAAGAAATCTGGCATGAATATCCGAACCTCAATGCTTCAAAAAAAGGAAACATTTTTGTTATCGATTCTGACAAGGCTTCAAGCCCCACCCCGGTTTCTTTCACCAAAGTAGTTGAAGAAATTATCGAATTAGTGTATCATCAAAACAGTGAAAATTAAATTTTAGCAACAATAGAACAATTCAACAATTTAACAATGCAACAATAAAACAATAAAGACAAAATGAGCAAAGGATTAGTACATATCTATACCGGCGACGGAAAAGGCAAAACAACTGCTGGTGCAGGATTGGCGCTAAGGGCGCTTGGTCATCAATTTAAAGTTTGTTATGCTTATTTCCATAAACGCCCGGAGAAATACGGCTATACGGAAATAAACAACCTCGAAAAACTGGGGGCCGAAATATTTGGCATTGCTAAAGGGCATCCGTTTTGCGATGCGGATATTGTTCCTGAAAAGCATGCCGAATTGGCAAAGAAACAATTTCGGGAGCTTGTGGAGTATATTCAGAAGAATGATTTTGACTTGTTGATCATTGATGAAGTAATTGTTTCAGTACGCGATGGCTTTTTGCCGGAGGAATTGCTGGTGGATTTTATCAAAAACAAGCCGAAGGGGCTGGAGCTGGTTTTAACAGGCAGGGGAGCCACGGAAACATTGATTGATCTTGCCGATTATGTTAGCGAATTGAAAAAAGTGAAACATCCCTACGATAAAAAAATTACGGCACGTGAAGGCATCGAATACTAGTTACATCAGGCGTAAATATTTCTC
>JBNJFT010000152.1:1470-4450 GCA_051747065.1 Bacteroidota bacterium
TTGATAATTCCTCATTTGATGCGTCTTATGGTAGGTTCAGATTACCGTGTGTTATTACTGAGTTCATTTTTAGGAGGCGGCGCCTTTTTGATCTTTTCAGACCTGATAGCCCGCACAATTATTTCGCCGAATGAATTGCCGATAGGAGTGATTACAGGAATTATAGGCGGGACTGTTTTTGTGGTAGTGTTAAGCAGGTCAAAATTGAAATTTTAATATAATAGAAATATGCTTCAGATAAAGGGTTTAAAATGCGGTTACGGGGATAAATTTCACATCTCTGACATATCGTTCAGAGTGAGGAAAGGTGGTTTTACATGCATCATCGGGCCAAATGGCTCGGGAAAAACCACGCTGTTCAGGGGAATTACTTCAGAGCTGGAGCTTGAAAAAGGACAGGCACAGCTTGATGGAAGAGATTTAACCGAAATGAACCAGAAAGAAAGAGCCCGGGACATGGCTATCGTAACACAGGAGATTGAAGGAGCAAACATAACTGTTGAGGATTACGTGTTGATGGGGCGCCTGCCTTACCGAAGCACATTCCAGTTTTTCGAGACGAAAGAAGATTATAAAATTGCTCATAAATACCTGGAGTTGACAGATGTTTTTCATTTGAAGGATAAGTATATGTACCAGCTTAGCGGAGGTGAGAAGCAACTGGCAGCAATTGCCCGTGCGCTTACCCAGGAGCCTAAGCTTTTGTTGCTGGATGAACCTACTTCACATCTGGATATTACGCATCAGGTTCAGGTGCTGAATTTAATACAGCGGCTGAATAGCGAGCTTGGCCTGACAGTGCTGATGATCATTCATGACTTAAATCTCGCCGGCGAATATTGCGATCACCTGGTGATGATGAACGAGGGAAAGATGCATATTTCCGGCAAACCAGAAGAGGTGCTGACTTACAAGACTATAGAAGAAGTATATAATACAGTAGTCATAACCAAGACAAATCCCTTATCAAAAAAGCCTGTAATATTTTTGGTTTCTGAAAAGGTTTTGTCTGAAAATACTTAACGTTCTTTTAAAATACTGATTATTGGTTCCTTATTCATTTTCAGAAGAATAGGTTAAAAGGGAATCCGGTGATCCGGCAAATGCCGGAAAGACCGGAGCTGTTCCCGCAGCTGTAAGCCTCAGTATACTTTTTGATTTTTTGCCACTGTTCGGCGGCCGACGGACGGGAAGGCATCAAAAAGGAAGGCAAGCCAGAAAACCTGCCAATATTCATTATAAGTAGATCATGGCTTTCGGGAAAAAAGCGGTGTATTCACATCAAAGTTTCCATTGTAACGGTTGTTCAACCCGGATGAATTCAACAATGACAATGCCGAAAGTTTATGGTTTACAAATTGTTAAACCATAAAATGTTTATTATGAATTTTAAAAATGCTTTATTTTTAGTTGTCTTTACAGTTATCTTTAATTTTGCTTTTTCTCAGGAAAAAGACACTTTACGGAAGGTTGACATTGAAAAAGTCACCGTAAAAGCCTTTAGGGTAAACTCCAATTTTTCTGATTTGCCCCATAAAGTCGAGGTGCTTAAATCAAATGACATAGAACAAATTCCTTCTGAGAGTGTAACAGAAATTTTAAAAAAAACATCATCAGTAGATGTCATTCAGTATCCCTCGATGAAATCGCAGATTGGAATGCGTGGCTTTAGCCCTTCTGCTCATAGTGGTTCCTATACGGCAATGTTAGTCAACGGTTTACCGGCCGGAACTGAAAATCCTTCTACACTTGGAATGGAGAATGTTGAACAAGTTGAAGTAATGAAAGGGCCATTCTCTTCTTTTTTCGGTTCTGGCGCTATGGCAGGTGTTGTAAACATTGTTACTCCGAGAAGCAAGGGAGAAATAGAAGGCTCTGCAGGTTTGGAATACGGGAGTTTTCAAACAAGAAAAGTAAAAGCCAGCGGGGGTGGTTCACTTACTGATAATTTAAATTTTGACATTTCCGCTAGTTACGGTGATCAGGGTAAAGATTACCAAACAGGCTCCAATAATTTGCTTGACACTGATAAAACAGAAGAAAATATTATAGGTGAAGACACCAGAAATGAAAGGTTTCAGAATACCACTTATCAAAAATTCAATTCCGGCTTACGAGTGGGTTATGAAATCAATGAAAACTGGCAAGTTCATTCTTACACAGATGTATTTCTGGCAGATGATGTCTTCTCTAACGGTACTTTCTGGGGCGTTTATGGCGATTTGCAAAAGGAAATCTCCCGGTGGTCGCAAAGCATTCATTTTGAAGGAAAATTGGATAATCATTCGTTAAAAATAGCGCCTTACTTTGGCAACCAACAAATGAAATATTACAATGAAGTGTCCGATACCAATTTTGTGGATACGAAGAAGAATTTTAAGGAATACGGTTTTATAGCTCAGGATGCTGTTAAAATAGGGTCCCATGAGCTGATTTTAGGTATGGATAATCATTCAAGGCAGTATAGCGCTCAAAGGTGGGAAGATAAACAAACTCAAGCTGCTCCTTACAATCCTGATTATCTCAATATGACCACAGGTCTTTTTATGCAGGCTAAGATGAAGTTTTTTGATGATAAACTGGTAGCTTCAGCGGGAGGTCGTTTTGATCATATTTTTCTGGAGCTCTATGATACTGATTATATGGAACACGAAACCGGAAAAGAACAACATTTCAATTTTAATCCGAAAATTGGCCTTCAATATACTATGAAAGAGAATTTTAAACTGCACAGTAGTTATGGAACGGCTTTTATCGCTCCGGATGCTTTTCAGAAGGCAGGAAGTTATTCCTACACTTCAAGCTATGGAACTTCAACTTATAAAGGCAACCCGGATTTGAAGCCTGAACATTCAGAAACTATTGATGCTGGTGTGGGTTATAATAACCGGAACTTTGGAATTTCATCAGATTTGTCTTTCTTTTATTCGCAACATGAAGATATGATTGTTTATGACAGGTCAAATGAAAATTATACTTC
>JBNJFT010000152.1:4550-5676 GCA_051747065.1 Bacteroidota bacterium
AGGAATTTTGAAGGTGCGAAGCTGCGTCTGAACAGCCGTTTTATTGGACATCGCTATGAAAATAACTGGTTAGGGCGATATGACCTGAGAACAGGACTGGAAAATGCCGATGAGCTTAAACATCCACAGTTCCTTGTATTTGACCTTTCCGGCAGTTACACGTTTTTCGGGAAATATAAACTCGGCATTAAAGCCCAGAATATATTTGATGAGATTTATACGGAAAAAGACGGCTACTACATGCCCGGACGCATGATTACAGGAAGTTTCACGTATAAATTTTAATGTGTAATTTGCTTAATTGATTAAAATAATATATAGAACACGGATGACACTGATTATGCAGATAATCGCGGACAAAAATCCGTGGTGATCAGCCAAATCTGCGTCATCTGTGTTCCATCAACAATAAGGTAAAAAGATGAACAAAATTTTTAAACACCCAATTATGTTTGTCGGCACAGGTTCTGATGTCGGCAAAAGTGTTATTAATTCAGCTTTTTGCAGGATTTTCAATCAGGATGGATACAGCCCTGCACCCTTTAAAGCACAGAATATGTCGCTGAATAGTTATGCCACGCCGGAAGGATTGGAGATTGGCAGAGCTCAGGCAGTACAGGCTGAAGCATGTAATATTCCTGCATGCAGTGACATGAATCCTGTTTTGCTGAAACCCAGCACTTACATGAATTCTCAGGTGGTGCTCAATGGAAAACCGATTGGAAATCAGTCTGCTTCTGAATATTTTTCTTCAGATGGGCGCAATGAATTGTTCGATCATATTTTGAAGTCTTATAAAAGTTTAGCCAGCCAATATTCACCAATTGTTATTGAAGGAGCCGGCAGTATTTCGGAACTGAATCTGCGCGACCGGGATATTACGAATATGCGTGTGGCAGTGGATACAAAAGCAGATACTTATTTGATTGCAGACATCGACCGTGGTGGCATTTTCGGCAGTGTCTATGGAACAATTCAATTATTGCCACCAGAAGAACGGCAACTCATTAAAGGGATCATCATCAATAAATTCCGTGGCGACCCTGCTTTGTTTAAAGACGGGAAGAAACAACTGGAAGAACTTACCGGCATCCCTGTTGTTAGTGTGCTGCCCTATTTCAGGGAT
>JBNJFT010000153.1:0-5668 GCA_051747065.1 Bacteroidota bacterium
AACGACATTATTGCAAAATATACAATTGCCACTAACTTAAACAGAATATACAAAATTAACATTACAGTATTTACAAGGTACTCAAATGGAAATTAAAAATCTGGCATCAACTCAAACTGTATACACGTTCAGATCCCTTAAAAAATAAGGCCATCGTGAAGAATGTAAAAACGTCCTCTTCATCGATGCCAGCCGTTCATATTTTTTCTTTAAGTCTTTATAAACATTTATGTTTTTTTGTTTCATAAGTTTTGGGCAGTTGGTTAGATAATTGATTTTCAGGCAGTAATATTGAATTTACATTAATTGTTAATTTTGTAAAGAAGAAGAAATCAATCATGTCATATATAAACTTTTGCAATATAAAAAATCTGCTGAATATATTCTTGCAAAGGTTATAGCAGATGTTATATATCTTCAAAGTTATATAATGATCCAGAACAGTTACTAAATTGAGGCCATTGGAGCAATACCGATTGTCAAATCAGGTAAATATGACCAAATAATTAAAAAATCTGCAATCCATACTGATACCATCTAAAAATGGTAAAAAATTGTATGATACATATACTTACCGGAGGTTCGACTGGTATTTTACAGGAGAAAGCCATTGAATAACAACATTATAAAAAATAATTGCCCTGAACCATTACAGCCTACCCAGTACATCAAAAAGCTGATTAAAAACAGATACTTCGGTGTACCAACTACAACCAATACCGACCTGTCATACCTTTACTCGCAGATAGGACAAAAGGTCAAAATAAAAGTACTTTGGAAAAACAGGCAGAATACTGTAAACATGATTTTACTGCCACTTTTTGCAAAAATAAGCTGGCGTATTTTCATATGAGATATTTCAATGAGGTAAATTATGACTAACAGATATACAAAAGCTCGATTCTGGAAATGTGCTCTGCAGGTAAACCCTAATTCATACCTTGCTTACCGCGGGCAGAAACAAAGATTAACAGAAGAAGAATATAATCAGCAGCTTTTAGATTTTTGCAAAGATGAAAATATCAAAGTACTTGGAATTGCTGACCATGGTAATGTAGATGGTATTGAAAAGATTCGGTCTGTAATGAATCCGGAAGGGATTCTTGTTTTTCCTGGATTTGAAATTGCTTCCAGTGAAAAAATTCATTTTGTCTGTCTTTTTTCAGAATCAACCAGTACAAATGTCCTTAATAGATATCTTGGTAATTTAGAGCTTCTTGATCCACAAAACGGAGTCCGTCCTTCAAGGTTAAGTGCCGAACAAATATTACAAAAAATAGATGAACTTAACGGCTTTTGTTATGCAGCACACAGTACAGGTGAAAGCGGACTTCTTCAAAAAAGGATGAATCATATCTGGAAAAACAAACTTCTAAAGGCCGCTCAGATACCAGGAAGTGTTGATGATCTAAAGGGTGTGGAAAATGATTTTTTCAGGAAAGTAATACTAAATAAAAATAAGGATTATCAACGAGAAACCCCTATCGCTGTTATCAATGCCCAAGATGTGGAAGCGCCTGAAACTCTAAGAAATCCTGAAGCAACCTGTCTTATAAAGATGACAAGTCCTGGTTTTGACGCATTCAAACTGGCATTTCAGGATCCTGAATCAAGGATTCGTTTAAATAGTGATGTTTCAGAAAAATATTATTCCCGAATTGGCGATTTGTCTATTACCGGAGGATATCTGAATGGTATTAATATAGATTTTTCCAAACACCTAAATGCTGTGATTGGTGGTCGTGGAACCGGAAAATCGACTCTCCTGGAGTGTATTCGCTACGCTTTAGAATTGGAGCCCATAGGCAAAAATGCAAAAAAAATTCACCTTGAGATTATAAAAGAGAATATTGCAAAATCCAAAGCCCGAATCTCACTAAGTGTTCACTCCTCAAAAATGAATGGCAAAAAATATACTATTGCCAAAAGATATGGGGAAAGTGCTTCTGTAAAAGATGAATTCGGTAATATTTCAACATTTTCACCACAAGAGATTCTCCCGGAAATAGAAATCTATGGTCAAAATGAAATTTACGAAATTGCTCAGGATAGTGAATCTCAAAAAAAGGTACTTGCCAGATTTTTAGATGAAGATAAAGAGGGATTAGAAGATAAAATTCAGGAAACTCTGGAGGCTTTAAAAAAAAATCGGGAAAAACTGCACAAAGCTATTGATGATAAAGCTTCTGTTGAGGATGAATTAAGTAAATTACCTAAATTAGAGGAACGTGTTCAGCAGTTTAAGTCTCTTGGCCTTGAAGACAAGCTTAAGGTTATTCCCCTTCTGGAAAATGAAAAAAGACTTAAACAGCGTGTTTCAGAAGAAGAACTAGTAAACATTGAGCAGGCTTTTACTCAAATTAAAGATGCTTTGCCCGACACAATCTTTTTAAGTGATTCCACCTTAGCTAAACTTCCCCATTCTGACATTTTAAAAAAGATCAAAGGGAGTTTAGATGAATTAAAAGGTAAAATCGAAATAATTCTGGAAGAATTCCAAGCATCCTTTGATAAAGCAAAGCAGGAGATTGACAAACTAAATTCCGAGCTGGGTCTGCTTATCAAGAATGACGAGGATCAACTTGAAAATACCTTTAAAGAATTACCTTCAAGTGAGGGTAAAAGCGGTCGTGAGATCGGTATTGAATACCAGGAATTATTAAAAGCCATAGAACGTATCAAGCCAAATGAAGTTGCTATAAAAAGCAAGCAATTTTGGATAGATGAGCTCCAGAAAAAGAGAAGATCACTTTTGGAAGAGCTTTCTTATTATCGCTCCAACAGAACTGCTAAATTTGTGTCATCAATAAAAAAATTAAATAAGAAACTAACTGATAAACTGAGGCTGAGACTGGAACCTGAAGCAAACAAACAGCCTGTTATCGATTTTCTTATTTCATGCAATCTTGAAGGTGTTGCATCAGGTCGTCTTCAGTGGCTTCATAGTGCAGAAGATTTCTCACCTGTCAAACTGGCTGAATTAATTCAAAAAGGCGAGTCATATTTACTCGGTTCAAACTGGGGTATTACACCAACAATAGCAAATGCATTGGTTAAACTTCCTTCATCAAAAGTACTTGAACTTCAAGAGCTCGAATTGCCGGATATTATTGAAATAGAATTAAATATCGCCCATGAAGGGGATGCCAGGTATCGTTCCTTGAAAAAACTTTCCATAGGACAGCAATGCACAGCTATATTACACCTGTTACTACTGCAAAACAAAGACCCTTTAATTATGGACCAGCCTGAAGATAATTTAGATAATGCCTTTATTGCCGATCGAATTGTTGCTGAACTACGTGATGCAAAAATAAATCGCCAGTTTATATTTGCTACCCACAACGCAAATATACCTGTCTTTGGAGATGCAGAATGGATTGGTATTTTTGAATCCCAGGATGGCCAGGGATTTATGCCAATAGAGTCACAAGGGGGGATAGATCTTTTATCCATGCGGGAAAAAGCAGCTAATATCCTTGAAGGTGGTCGTACAGCTTTTAATCAGCGCAAACTTAAATATGGGTACTAAGGTGATACTATGTTGAAAACAGAACTGCTTGAGATTATTGCCAATGGTGAAAACTCCGGTGTGGAATTCAAGCGTGACGATATCAGACCTGAGCAGCTTGCCAGAGAAGTCGTGGCTTTAGCCAATTTAAATGGAGGCAGGGTATTAATTGGGGTAGAAGATAGTGGTGAAATTAACGGAATACAAAGAAATAATCTGGAAGAGTGGGTTTTAAATGCTTTTCGGGATAAAATCCATCCTCAGCTCATTCCTTTTTATGAAGAGGTTAAAATTGATAACGACAAAAAAGTTGCCGTAGTCTCTATTTCAATGGGATTGTCAAAACCTTACGTTGTCCGCCACAATGGTCGTGAAGACACCTATATAAGAATGGGATCACGTTCTGAATTAGCTTCAAGAGAACAGCAGCTCAGATTATATGAAAGCGGCGGGCTTCTGCATGTAGAAGTGATGCCAATTACAGGTACAAGTATTGATGATCTTGACCTGGAGAGAATCTCTTTTTATCTAAAATCTATAATTGAGGATCCTGAGGTGCCTGAACTAAATGATGTTAATGGATGGAGTGAACGTCTTTTAGGTTTAGGTCTTATGGCTAGGGATGCTTTGGGTAACAAAACATGCTCTGTTGCCGGATTGGTATGTTTTGGTTTTAATCCAAGGCAGATCTTTCGTCAGTCAGGTGTTCGTGTAATGTCTTTTAAAGGAACAGACTTAACCTATAAAGCTGAACTGGATACAGTTGTTAAGGGACCACTCGTTGCCAGATATCGTTTAAAAGCGTCTAGTGAACCTGAAATTGTTGATGATGGAATTATAGAAAATTTATCCCAGATACTTCATCCCTTTATTACAGAAGAGTCTGATTCTATTAATGAAAACATGGTAAGAAAAAAAAAATGGCATTATCCATGGGAAGCCATTCGCGAAGCTGTTGTAAATGCACTTATACATCGTGACTGGACGAGAAGTGTTGACATAGAAATTTGCAATTTTTCAGACCGTATAGAGATAAAAAGCCCTGGTAGTTTACAAAATTCAATGACTATCGAAAAAATGAAAGCAGGACAACGTTCTCCGAGAAATCCAATAATCGTAGAAATCATAAAGGATTTCAAGTATGCGGATTCTCGAGGCATGGGAGTAAGAACAAAACTGATTCCTCTAATGCGCACTCATAATGGCTGTGATCCACTCTTTGAAGCAGCTGAGGATTTTTTAAAAGTTACTCTTCCCCGAAGAAAAGATGAGGAAGCCTTTCAGACAAAGGTTTAGTAACACTCAATACAGAACTGATAAAAGCTCCCAGAGACTGCATTGACTATGTTGTGACCCATGAATTGTGCCACCTGAAATATAATGACCATAGCCATGAATTTTATAAGTTGCTGAACTCTATTATCCCTCAATGGAAAAAAATAAAACACAAACTTGAGCTAAGTATGATTTAAGCAAAAAGATGAATAAAATTTTACCAAACAGAAAATCCATACGTTTGAAAAATTATGATTATTCAAACCCGGGATATTATTTTATTACCATTTGCACCCAGAACCGTGAATATTTATTCGGTAAAATCATTGACGGGAATATGCATTTAAATCCTGCAGGTAAAATGATCCAGACCATATGGAATGAAATTCCAAAATTTTATTTCTGCATCCAAATCGATCATTTCATTGTTATGCCAAATCACATTCACGGTGTGATTCAAATCGTAGGGGCAGGCCCCCGTGCCTGCCCGAGCCCCCGTGCCTGCCCGACTGCCAACGTGCCACGGCAATTAGGGCATAGACAAAACGGGGAAACAAAATACGGGCAACCGTATTCGCAACACAGGCAACCACAGGGGGTTGCCCCTACGGTGTTATCATTATCCGGTGTGGTGCATCGTTCAAAAACAATGACCCTATGCTGTTTTCTCTTCATCACTTATTAACTTCAAAAACTCACCGGCCTCATCAGACATAAACTCCTCAAAAGCATAAGCACCTTTTTTTGCTTCACCAGCAACTTTAATTGTTTCTGAAGGGTCGAATTTTAAGTCTCCAAATTCAAACTGCCCTTTCAAAGGAAGCAGCCAGTTATTCTGAATTTAACTTTTTCAAGGACGACAAATTTTACTGCCGCCCTTGA
>JBNJFT010000154.1:0-5665 GCA_051747065.1 Bacteroidota bacterium
GCCAGACCAGGCGCATATAATTACATATTTGTATTTTGTTCAGCTATGGTTTACCTTGCATAATGAAACAGGTCCGGGATGTCAGGCATTATTTAATGAAGTAATCAATCCCTTTTCCAATGTATACACTTAATTCAGGCTCTGTTCCGCTTACAGCTGCCGAGAAATCCGTCTTCCACGACCATTTGCTCGAATTGGGTTTAGATAGTAACATCTGGGTAATTTATGAAAAATTCCTTCAACAGGGCTCTGAGTATTCGAAGCCACTGATCATAAGGGTCACAAAGGACAGCAGATTAATTGCATGTATGTTTCTAATAGAATGCCGAGACTATGGTCCTTCATTATCAAAGCTGCAAATTGTAAAAAATATGGCAAGAATGTTATCAATACCTTCATATATCTGGATGAAAGCAGGTATTGCGGCTGAAATCTTTGCCAATCCCATATTTCTTAATAGAGATGCCGTTAGCGATCACGAACCGGGTGAAATACTTAATCTAATACGGAAAAAGTTTCTTTTGCTGTTTATTCATGACCTGGCTGGTAATGCATTTCTCCATACAGCATCTGTCGTTATGCCTTACCCGGATGAAGGCATTATTGACACTACAGGATACACCACAATTGATGATTACCTTGCGGTTCATAAAAACCTTAAAAAGAAGTTGAAAAAGTATCAGAAGATTGGTGGAAGGGTGGAAATAGCGAAAGGGAAGCTGGATGAACATGTAGTTAGAAAGATTAAAGAATGCGTTATTTCGACAGGAGAAAGAAGTGTTTTTAAACTGCCTTATCAGAATGATTATCCTGATATGTGTATGGGTTCAGCCACCATAGATAACTGTAAAATAATCCATTTTCTTTGCCGTTCGGATGATGAATTTTATGGTTATCATTCATTTATAGAGTTTGAAAACCAGATAAGATGCCTGAATGGTGCGTTTAACAGAAATTTACCCACAACCTGTCATGCCTATGAAAATATGATTTACAAGGTTGTAGCATATGCAATTGAGGAAAAGATTCAAATGCTTTACTTCGGACCAACACTCAATGAAACAAAGAAAAGGATGATGAACAGTTTTCTCCCTACCCGCTTATATGTTTCTTCCAGTATGCCATTGTTTCTCAAACTGTTTGTTCCGGTTCTGAGAAGGTCCCGTTTAAATGCCGGGGAGCTGTTGAAATTCTCAGGTATAAGCCAGAGAAATAAAGTATCTGGAATTGATATATAATCAGAATCAGATCCGCCGGGGTTTTTCTTCTGAGAGCAGGTAACAGCCCCAGGCAATGGCGAATGCCGCGACAATCCTGAAAAGATGTGAATGATGTAACTTTTATCCTGAATTATGTAACAAGACTGTTTAATAGCCGGGGTAACTTTGTAAGGATTGTACCATTAAGGTGTTTATGCAAGAGGGGTACCTAAAAATAAATTAAACAGACAATTAAAACAGGAGTTATGGCAAAAAGCATGGAAGGTAAAAAACGAAAAAATCAAAAGAAGGAGCCGGCAAAAAGCCTGAAGGAAAAAAGAGTTTCAAAAGCAGCAAAGCGCGATGAGAAAAGGACAAAAATATGAAGCTGGCTTATATCGCAACCTATCCACCCCGTGAGTGTGGCATAGGCACATTTACAAACAACCTGTTCAAATCCATGTTAAGGGGGAATGTTAAGCAGAATGAAGAGAATGAGGGCTTTGTTGTTGCAATAAATGATAATGAACTTGAATATAAATATCCTGATGAAGTTAAGGCTACTATCAGGCAGGATCACCAGGAAGAATATCTGGAGGCGGTAAAATACATCAATTTGAGCGGTGCCGACCTTTGTATACTCCAGCATGAATTTGGTATTTTCGGGGGCCAGAGCGGGGTTTATATTCTTCCATTGTTACACCGGCTTGAAATTCCTCTTGTCGTAACACTGCACACCATTCTTAAGGCACCATCGTATAATGAAAAGGCGGTTTTGAAGGAAATATGCAAAATGGCGCATAAAGTTGTGGTAATGAGCAATAAAGCCATTGAGTTTTTGACCACCGTTTACGATGTGCCGGAAGAAAAAATTGCATTAATCGAACATGGTGTCCCTGATATTTATTTCAATCCGGAAAAGTCAAAAAAAGAGTTTAAGCTTGAAAACAGGAAAGTACTGCTGACTTTCGGTTTAATTGGGCGAAGCAAAGGCATTGAAACGGTAATAAATGCACTGCCTGCAGTAGTTAAAAAATATCCTGAACTCATCTATATTGTGCTGGGGAAGACCCATCCGAATGTGTTGCGACACACCGGTGAAGAATACCGTATCTCCCTTTTGCGCCTTGTAAAAAACCTTCAGCTTGAAAAAAATGTCCAGTTTCTGAATGAATTTATTGACGAACAGAATTTGTTTAAATATTTGTATGCCTGCGATATTTATATCACACCCTATCTGAGCAAATCCCAGATAACCAGCGGAACACTGGCGTATGCTGTTGGTGTAGGGGCTGCCGTTCTTTCAACACCATACTGGCATGCTGCAGAACTGCTTGCGAAGGGAAGAGGCATACTGTTTAATTTTAATGATTCGGATGAACTTGCGAAAACATTAACCGGTCTTTTCGATAAACCGGAAGAACTGAGGGAATTAAAAAATAATGCCGGTGAATATGGTAAAAAAAGAACATGGCCAAAAACCGGGGAAAAATACCTTTCTCTGGCCGGAAAAATACTTAAGGAGGAGCATTTTAAAGTTGAAAAAAAAGAATCGGCACTCGATCTGCTCATTCTCCCGCCTTTTTCACTCACTCACATCAACAGGTTAACAGACGATACCGGAATTATTCAACACGCTAAATTCGGTATTCCGAACCTGAAAGAGGGGTATTGCCTGGACGATAATTCGCGGGCTCTGCTGATGGTGTTAATGGCTTACCGGCAAAAGAAAGATAAACAAGCACTTGAACTGTCACCTGTTTATCTGAGCTATATTCATTACCTCCAGAATGCGGATGGCACTTTCAGGAATTTTCTTAGTTTCAGCAGGAATTTCCTGGACGAGAAGGGCTCTGAAGATTCGTTTGGACGGACTATCTGGGCACTCGGGTATTTGATGGCTAATGCACCAAATGATGCTTATTACCAGACAGGCAGACTTATATTTTTTAACGCAGCTCCCAATTTCGAAAAGTTAAGCTCCATCAGGGGAATTGCCAACGCCATGATTGGAATCAGTTATTATCTGAAAAGCAATCCTTCGGACGATTCAATGACTGAAATATTAAAAAACCTAGCTAATACACTATTGAAACACTACCATGAAAACCAGGCGCGGGATTGGAATTGGTTTGAATCTTTGCTGGCATATGACAATGGAATTCTTCCCTTGTCCCTGTTGCATTCGGCCGGAATATTAAATGATGATAAAATTACGCAGACGGCCATTGAGTCCATGGATTTTCTGACAGAGCACACACTGAAGGATAATTATCTATCGGTAATTGGTAATGAAAAGTGGTATAAAAAGGAAGGGGAGCGTTCTGTTTTTGCCCAGCAGCCCATCGATGCCATGGCAATGGTGTTAATGTACCACCAGGCATTTCATCTTACAAACAACAAAGAGTACCTGAATAAATTATACACTTCATTTTTATGGTTTCTGGGCGAAAACGATTTGCGCATGAGCCTTTATGATTTCGAGACCAAAGGGTGCTGCGATGGTTTTGAAAGTTATGGTGTGAACCGTAACCAGGGTGCTGAAAGCTCACTCTCTTACCTGATATCCCACTTAACCGTATTGCAGGCATATGAAGAGTTTCATAACTCAGATTTGATGATTGTATAAAATGCAGATGAATTCAGTCAGCCCTTAAAGCACCTTTCATTATACCGCTTACAGATCCTGTTTCGATTTTTTCAATTCATTCAAAAGTTCGCGCAGGTTAACTGTTGCATAGGTAGATGCATAGTCGGACATAGCGTAGGGTATCACCAGTTCATCATTGTGAATCATTGACCCGCAGGAATATACCACGTTGGGTACATATCCTTCCCGCTCCCCGGCATTGGGAATAAGCAGCGGAAGTTTCAATCTCCCGATTTCTTTCCCGGGATCCTGGAGGTCGAACAGAGAAGCTCCCAGAGCATATTCACGCATGGGGCCAACACCATGTGTTATCACAAGCCAGCCTTCCGGTGTTTCAACAGGCGAACCTCCGTTTCCGATTTGAATAAATTCCCATGGGAATTCAGGCTTTTGCAACAAGCTGGCTTCACGCCAGAGGTTGATATTATCAGAATATGAAATATAATTATTGGAACCATCCAGACGACACAGCATGGCATATTTGCCATTAACTTTCCGGGGAAAAAGTGCCATGCCCTTGTTTTGAGCAATTTCGCCATGGAGGGGCAGTATGTTAAAATGATAAAAATCCCTGGTATCAAGCATCTTGGGCATTATGGCAGTGCCGTCGTAAGCAGTGTAGGTGGCATAATAGATAATTTCACCATTATCATCGGTGAATTTTACAAAGCGTGCATCTTCAATCCCGTTTTTTTCGTTAAGCGAAACAGGGAATATTACTCGTTCTGAAATGTTTGTATCCAGCGAAAACTGAAGCTCGTAATGCGATGAGGCCAGCCAGATAATCTGATCGAAAAGAATTTCTTTGTCGCCGGCCAGGTGAAGAGAACTCCTTGCATCTTCTATGCAATCCCTCAATTCGCCGTAAGTAAATTTGTCGTTTAACCTGTCGAGGATTAAACCCGAAGGTATCAGGGCATGGATATCCTTCATTTCATCGAGCTTGCTTATAAACGATGCCTTATCATAAACATGTTTTCTTATATGCTGTGCTTCCTCCAGCATATTGCCAACCGGTTCAATGGAAAGATTGTTGTTCCTGTCCAGTACGCCGGTACGAAAAACTATTGACGAAATATGACCTTCTCCGGTTGCCCTGAAACTGAGAATTATCCTTTTCTCTCCCGGACCTGTCTCTGACTGATCGGGGTGTTCCACAACAGATGGATTGAAAAAAGCAGCCGATTCAATGGAATACTCCATTGTGAAATAGGATCCTATAAGAGTCTCTTGCGAAGCAGTAAGCGACTCAGGATTGACATCCAGCAGCTTTAAAAGATGGGAGATTTTATTGAAATGATTTTTGAAAATTCTGGAAATATTTCTGTGCCTGAGGGAAAAATCCCGAAGCACGGGACTTAATGCCTGTGATACCGATTGTTCAGACATTTTCAGTACAAAACGTATCGTATTAAGCGCTCTTTCCTCACCTGTATAAAGAAAGCGGGCAATTACCCTCGATGAATCAGGAAGGAATTTAATATTCTTCCTGTTAACTTCAACCTGCATTGTTTATCTCTATTTTGGCTAAAGATAATGTATATAGCGGATTAATTGCAAGTATTGCTTACAATCTCAATAAGAACAGGGTGCTTCGCCACCCAGGCTATTCCTGTAAGCATAAATGACCCGGAAGAATGAAAAGTTTTGAGAACGCCGTATTTATAACTATATTATAAATCAATCTTATATGAAAGCTTTCCGGAACAGCCTGGAGATGATAATCCCGGACAGGATAATGATTTATACTGATAAACCCTGTCTCGCTTATCGTAAAAAAAAAGGATTGATCATGATGACCAATCCTTTTTTTGTG
>JBNJFT010000155.1:0-5637 GCA_051747065.1 Bacteroidota bacterium
TGCCGCAACGATGCTTCTCCTGCCTGCAATGGCACAGGAGGAAGAGAAGGAAAGTTCCGAAATTGACTTTTTATTCAAAAAACACGAGGTACGTTTTACAGGTGCTTATATGTCGCCTGAGATGAAGTTCTCGAAGGTGAATGGAGAGAATGCACTTTTTATTGGCGGTCATTTGGCGGCCAATTTCAACCGTAAAATGTCGTATGGTTTTGCTGCTTATGTTAATGTCCTTAAGAATGAGTTCTCGGTGGATCCTGATATGATGCTTCGTACCGGTTTTGGCTATGTGGGCATGTTCAATGAATATGTAATGTACAGCGAAAGAAAGGTACACTTGACATTCCCTATGGTTATAGGCGTTGGCGGTGTAACGGTGTGGGATAAAAATGAAGATCTGGTGGCAGGTGAGGAGTGGAACGATGTGGAGACCTCTGCTGCCTTTGTTTTTGAACCGGGCATCAATGTGGAGGTGAATATGACGAAATTTATGCGTTTTACAGCAGGAGCCTCCTATCGTTTGGTACGTAAGAGCGATTTGGTTCATCTTTCCGATAAAGATCTCTCTTGTTTTGCTGTTAATGCCGGATTTAGGTTCGGTTTTTACCGATAGAGGATACAAAAAGGAGGCAGTCGCTGATGTATATGATGTATGTTGGCGGCTGTTGATATATCTGTACTGCTCGTGACGAGGTGTGCAAGATTTTATCAGCGCCACTTGTCAAAGGTGGGGGTAGCTTAATATATTTCAGCTTTGATCGTATTAATTAATAACTCCACATCATCAAAAAGTGGCTCTACGATATCTTTGTCAAAGTCAAATAAATCTCCATAGTCGCCCTTCAGACGATAGTCAAATAACTTAGAAAAAAGTTTCCCAAATTTTTTATCGATTCTACCAGTCTTAACAAATTTCAACCCGAATTGAGTTCTAACGCCATCATGAGTTTGTGTCTCGATGCCATTCTTTATTAATAAAGCGATAATGGCATAAAATGAAGCATAATAAAGTCTGTTAACTGCGGTATTCCATCTTTCATTTTCAGCGAGAAGTTTTGCATCATCAAATGCTTCATAAGCCCTGCCTAATCTATAATGGATATAATCTTCCTTGGTCATAATCGAATTCCTTCGTGAGCAACATTCCTGTACAAGGGAGAATGTTTCATTTTATTATTCCAGTCGATCTTTGGGTAAATTAAAACAGAAATAATTTGTCCGGTTTCCAATTCAATATCATATAAAGAATCTCTAAACCTATCTTCTATTCGGTTTGTAATTTTGTTCTCGTCCACTAATATAAGTAAATCCCAATCAGAGTTTTGTCTGTTATCTCCTCGTGCCCTGGAACCATATAAATAAGTTTCAGCATTGCTATCATGTTGCTGAATGACTAATTTAATCTTATTTAGTAGTTCCTTCTTTTTCATACAAATACAAAGGTATTCAATTTTCCTGAACAATTGTTATAAAGCTCATTGCTGAACCCAAAACACCAAGCAGGCCCATAGGTTTAAATGTACAAAAAATCTCCGGTTCTGGGGGCAGCTTACTTCGTTATATCTAAGAGGAGGCTAATTTGTAGGATTGCCTGGCCTTTTTTACCATCGTAAAGACGTTGCATGCAACGTCTCTAAAAAAGCTGTGTTTGCCTATACTTCAGACTATAACCCCAATTGCCCTTTTGTCGTGTTCGGCTGTTGCTTTTCATTGGAAAAAATCCAACAACTGCCGGAATTTTCTGGAAACCTCCAATGAATGCCAATTGGTTCCAGTAAAACTTAGGAATTCAAAATGGTACTGCTAAGTTAATAGCGATAGCCGAGACGAGCAAGGCTTTATCAGCGCCTAAGTGTCTCGTTTCATTGCTTACTCTTCAAATCTCTTCTTTTTTTCAATATAAACATTGTTCTAAAGGCATCGAATTCGATGCTATTAAAATTTGGATTTTTCAATTGTTCCCATAAACCTAAAAATTCTATTGTATTTCTTGTTCTCATCCAGTTCTGAATGACATAATTTGTCCTTTCAGAATCTCTGAATTTGGCCATGTCTGTTAATGATATAAACTCTTCTTCATTTTGCTTGTAAAGAACAATTTCCAACTCATTTACATTCAGTTTTGTTTTTCCCATTTACATCTCATTTTACGGATTTTAATGTAACAGAATTGTGCTTCTCGGACAATGTATCAGGTATGTTCCTTTAATAAATACTAGCGTTATGACTATATGTACCTTGACCTGTTTTTTAGTTAACTCGTGGTTTTATTAGTTGAACCAAACCCGCAAACCGGGCGCTTAGGTTTAAAATTACAAAAATCAGCGGATTGTCGGGACTTCTGTGCTGGTAATCTTTAAATTTTTATACTATGAGTAGGGAATCGTACCTGGTGCAAGCCTCCCAGGCTGTACCTGAATGCAAAGCCATCAGCGAATGCATTTCTATTAAAAAAAGAGGTGACTTTTATAGGACACAACCGGAATTAGAACTATCGGCAGGAAATAGCCACCATTAGCGGCGTTGCCTTCCAGAAGTGCTTTTTGGAGCATGTCGTTTTATCAGCGCCTAAGTGGTAGTAACTGGGCTTTCTGGTCTAATTGCTTATTATTTATTTATATTCTTAATCTATCTGCTTTGTCCTTGCAACGAAGCACAGACTTTATTTTGCTTTTGTGGGGCGGCAACCACAAACCCGCCTTCAAAGGCGGTTATGTGGGCTCACTTTGTAAGCTCTTTAGTAAAGCTTTGGTTTGAGTTTGGCACGTGCGACTTGCCAATGTGCTTATGAGTTGGGCTGGTTAGTTAATGTTTTTAAGTTACGATTCGAGCCATTTTTTAAAGTCTCGCACTTTCTCACGACTAACTATTAAGTCTTCAGAATTATTCGATTTAAGGTTAATGCGTAATCGACTGTTTGAATAGCTTATGATATTAGATATTGCAGAATAAGAAACAAGAAAACTTCGATTTATCCTGAAAAATTTAGAGGGGTTAATTAAGTTTTCTATCTGGTCAAGAGTATATCCAATTGCGTAATCTCGTCCTTCATTGTTTTGAAGAAACGTACATTTCTCCATACTATAAAAACATTGTATATCATCTATTGTAAATACTTTGATATGTTCCCCAACTTTTATTAAAAACTTGCTCTTATATTTTTTTGAAAGCGTATGTAAAATAGTGTCAAAAACCTGAGCTGAAATTTCTTTTGAAGTGTTGTTTTCTTTATACTTATCAATAGCCTGATTTAAGTCAGTTTGGCCGATTGGTTTTAATAAATAATCGATGCTGTTTACTTTAAAAGCTTTCAGGGCATATTCGTCATAGGCGGTAGTGAATATTACAGGAGCCTTAACAATTGTTTGTTCAAATATCTCAAAACTTAAACCATCGGCCAGTTGAATATCCATAAAAATCAAATCGGGAGTTTCATTATCGTTCAGCCAAATTACAGCATTCTTAACTGACTGAATTGTATCAATGATTACAATATTCCTGTCATATTTTTCAATCATTCCGGAAAGCTTAATTGCAGCTTCCTTTTCATCCTCAATAATCAAGCAATTCATGACTTTTAGTTTTAATTATAGGCAAGCTGACGGTGAAAGAATCATCTGACTCTGTAATTTCGATTAACAAATCGGTGTGGTATATATACCTGTTTCTTAGATTGTCTAAACCATGTGGTTTCCTGTCAGGCATAATGATGTTCTTCTTTTGAATGTTATTCTTCAAAACAATGAAATTATTTTCTATACCAACTTCAATTTGCAATGGCATATCATCAGAAATTATGTTGTGCTTTATGGCATTTTCAATCAAAGTCTGCAGCCCCAACGGAACGACTTGGATATCTGTGTTTTCGGGTATGGTTGAATAAAATATAAGGGCATTGCCAAATCGTATTTTTGAAAGAAATATATAATCCTCCACAAATTTCATTTCAACATCCAACGAAACTAATTCTTTATCGCTCTGTTCCAGCACATACCTGTAAATATCACTAAGTTTCTTTACAAAATCACTCCCCAGTTCTGGTTTTCGCTCTATAAGGCTGCTAAGCGTATTCAAACTATTAAACAAGAAATGAGGATTTACCTTATTTTTTAAAACTTCGTATTTCGCTTGCAGGTTTTCTCTTTTTAGTTTATCATTTTTTCTAATTGATTTCATCCAATGATTTGAGAGTTGGGTAGAATAATAAATGGCGATAATTACCGAATCTAAAAACATTATCACTAATGACTTTATTAATACATCCAGAAAAATATCTTCTTTAGCTACATCCCATAAAAATCGGTCGTAAATATAGGGTAAAGAAACACTAATTATTATTCCATAAATTAACATTAAGGATATGCCAATAATAGTTGTCTTTTTAGGATTATTTGATTTGTCAAGTTTTTTTTCAGCATATTTGCCAATAGTCCCATTACCCAACCAGAAAGTGAATCCGTATGCCCACCCAAATGAAGCAAACTTAAGATAATAAGAAAATGATGAAAAGAGACGTGAACCTTGAAATAGGTAACTTACTACTGAACCCGTTGCAAGTATAAATAAAGTCCACCCAATATAATAGTAATATAATTTTCTTTTTTTGTTTTTTATAGAATTCATGATTTCCAAGATAAATGATTTTTTATAACTAAAGAAACTTTTTTAAGTATTATCATCCAGTCATTTATAATGAGGTTAGTAATCCTTTACAATCCTGAAGCTAAGTCCATTTCCTCTATAATGTGGAGGGTCACCAGCACGACAAGCCGACCTGTTCCTCTCGGCCGAAAGCCAAAAACCTCCACCTCGTTGTACTTTTATAGTGCCTGTCTCCGGGCCTTTTGGATTTATTTTATCATCCGGATTGTATTCTCCATACCAATCACTGCACCATTCTATCATATTACCATGCATATCGTATAATCCAAAGGCATTGGGCGGAAAGCTTCCAACAGGCATTGGTGACCTTGTTAATTTGTGATTAAAATATGCCTGTTCAGATGTAAGACTTTCACCAGTATAAAAAGGAGTTGTGGTATTTGCACGGGCAGCATATTCATATTCTGCTTCAGTCGGTAGCCTGCACCCCATCCATTCGGCAAATGCATTGGCATCATGCCAGGTTACCAACATTGCAGGGTGTTTATCACTTCCAACTGGTCTATAATATTTCGGCCGTTTACCAGTAGCTCCTAGAAATAATTCGTATTGCTGACGTGTTATTGTATACGTACTCATTTTAAAAGCGCTTACTGTAACTTCATGTTGAACTTCATCATCCTTTCTACCATTTTCTGTTGCTGGGCTGCCCATCACAAAAGTCCCGCCGGGAATATCCACAAATTCAATTACCGGCTTTTGAACTGTAGAATCCGCTTTTGGTTCAGCATCTTCTTTAGTTAGGTATTTTACATCCCTGCTTTTTGTAACCTGAATTTCAGGGGTGTTGTTGTAAATACGCTGTAACTTCGAAAGGTTCTCAGCATTAAGCGATTGCATTAGTTTGCTTATGCTATCTAATATTTTGATTTGTTCCTGGGGTAATTGTTTTTCACCTTCAAAATAATATTCCATAATGGGCGGATACATGGTAAGCGGGTATTCTGTTCCCAGAATTGAAGCCAGGTCGGCACTAAT
>JBNJFT010000156.1:0-5573 GCA_051747065.1 Bacteroidota bacterium
TCGTTAAAGGAAAAATACCCTCAGTCAAAACATGTGAAGTCTCTAATTGCTGATAAAGATCGGCTTATGCAGAGATATAAAAACATGGAAGTAAGGAATAAGTTAAATAGAATGTCTGATAAGATGGGGACTGCTTTGCCTGACATAACTTTACCCGATGTTTCAGGCGATACAGTTTCTTTCTCCGGTTTGGACAATAAAATGGTTTTGTTAAGCTTTTGGTCTGCCGGACACAACGCTTGTGTAGAGCGTAATCTGAAATTAAAAGAAGTATACCGGAAATATCATAAAAAAGGTTTTGAAATTTACCAGGTTTCCCTGAATAAGGATAAAGAGAGATGGATGAAAGGGGTTAACTTCGATGAACTCCCCTGGATCAATGTTCACTCGTCACAAGGTGCTAATGCTCAAGCTGCTCGAATTTACAACGTAAAAGAATTACCGACAGATTATCTGATAAAAAACGGTGAGGAGTTGATTGTTAAAAACCCAAAAGTTAGTAAATTGGAGCGTCACCTGTCAAGAGCTCTCAATTAATTGAATTTGATCTTGGATAACGAAAAGTACATATATTTTGCTTCTGATTTTCATCTTGGGGCTCCAAATCATAAAGAAAGCCTGAAGCGTGAAAAGGTGATTGTAGAGTGGCTGAATTCCATAAAAACCACAACTAAAGAGCTTTTCCTGCTGGGAGATATATTTGATTTTTGGTTTGAATACAATCGTGCTGTTCCAAAGGGTTTTACACGATTCCTGGGAAAAATAGCGGAGTTTACCGATGATGGAATTCCCGTGCACTTCTTTTTAGGCAACCATGATATGTGGATATTTGAATATTTACCTGCCGAAACGGGGATGATCATTCATCAACATTTCTTTGAAGCACAGTGGGGAAAAAAAAGGTTCTTCCTGGCTCATGGCGATGGGTTGGGAACAGGGGACCGGAGCTACAAATTGCTGAAGAAAATTTTCCGAAGTCCTTTTTCACAATGGTTGTTTGGACGATTACATCCGAACCTTGGCATCTGGATTGCAGAAAAATGGTCCCACAGCAGCCGTATTGCCAACGGAGACCCAGCCGAATTCAGAGGCGAAGATGAAGAAATGCTGGTGCAATATTCCAGATCAATACTCAAAGAGAAGCATTATGACTTTTTTATCTACGGACATCGCCATACGCCTGTAGATTATCCTTTAAATGAGAGCTCCCGATACATTAACCTCGGCGACTGGATAAAACATACTTCCTACGCACTTTTTGACGGGGAAGAACTGTATTTGAAAAATTTCAGGTAAGCATTCAAAAGTTTTATTATGAAGAATAAATTTAAACCTGCTTTTTTAGGAATTAAGGATTTAATCAAGCATGATTACAGCATAAAAATTCATTTGGTGATTGCCTTGGTGGTATGTGCTGCCGGTTGGTTTTTTAACATTTCTGTCACAGAGTGGCTTGTGGTTATACTCTGTATCGGAATCGTATTGATTGCTGAAGCTTTTAACTCAGCAATAGAAAAGTTATGTGACCTGGAGGATACTAATTTCAATTTCCGCATAAAGCCCATTAAAGATATTTCTGCCAGCGGTGTATTAATAGCTGCTATTGTTTCAGTAATTGCCGGATTGATTATTTTCTTGCCGAAAATCCTGACAATGTTGGGTTCGTTTTTTTAGGCACTTCCAGAAGTAGAGACTAATATTAAATAGGCCATCAATTTTATTAATGAGAAAGCAGTTGGCAGAAGGCAGCCTGCAAAGAACACCTGTCAGCACCTTTAAGGCCTGTCAGTGGGTAATTTTAGAAGTAAGTAATGTATTGAAATACAGGGAATTAAAAACAAAAGTAAGCAAAGCGAAACCCCGAAAAATACAAAAATGCCTAAAAAGCGAGGTTACGGAATTATCGGTATATGAAAGGAACTAACAAAACTTTAAGTTATTCTGATGCGAATTATGCAGGGCAAATTGCTTATCCGGTATGTGCTGCATATTCACTGCCTGCTGCAGAGTGCTTACTGCTTACTCATTAGCTAATTGATGCTCATTTTAATATTTGCCTCTACTTCTGAATGTGCCTTATTAAGGCTATAACTGCCAACAGCTAACAGCCAACACCCAACCAGCTATTCGACAATCTTGCTGGCTTTGTTTGGTTTTCCAAGGAGGAAATGAATTCCCAGAATGAAAACGAGGGGAATGCTAAAAGCTAAGATCCATGAACCGGTAATGCCGATAATTAAATAACTGCCGGCCGCTGCAATAAAAACCGTTAACGTTTGAAAAATCATAGTTTTGATGTGATATAATGGCTCAATTTTGCATGCTGCCGCTGACATTACTGCTTTTTCACTAAAAGGAATGATATGTTCACCGGATACAGCCCCGGAAATAACGGCAGCAGAGATAACAGGGATCATGCTGGATGCGTCTTCTGCAACTACCATTTGAAAAGCGATTGGCATTACAATTGCCATGGAGCTCCAGCTAAAACCCGTGGCCACAGTAATAAGCATGGATACAATAAAAATAAGCATCGGCAACACATCAAGAGTGATATAATCGGAGATGGATTGTGTAATGAATTCTCCTGTTCCCAGTTCGCTGGAAACCAGGGATAACCCATGGGCCAAAATAATTACCAGGCTAACACCAACCATACTGAAAGTGCCTTTCCCAAAACGCTGAAAAATTTTCGGGTAAGAAACAATGCGGTCTTTTCTTATCAAAATGATTCCAACAACGATTGCAAGAATGGTTGAAATGACCAGAATTTCAACGGAAGGTGCCGTACCAAGAATATTGATCATCGTAATCTGCTCTCCTTGTTCCACAAGAATGTAAGTTCCGCTTGCAAAAAGGGCTAAGATTGCAAATCCGAGAAGAGTCAGAATTGGTGCCAGCAGATGATATAGCTTTGAATTGCTGTTTTGGACTTCAGACGAATGATTTAGTTGATAGGTTTTATTATCGGCTTTGTAACCAAACCATTTTCCTGTGTAGGCAACAAAAAATGCAAGAATAATGGCTAAAAACGTATAAAAATGATAGGGGAGTGCCTGAATGAAAAATTCTGTGATTGTTCCCTGCATACCAACTTCTTTCCCGGCTTTTGCCATTACTGATCCTTCAAATGAAGCCCATGTTGATACAACCATAATGCTTGCCATAATGGCGACAACATCAACTATATAAGCGAGCTGGGCAGGTGTTACATTGTTTTTCATGTTAATTCTTCGCATAGCAGCTCCGGAAATTAACACATTGGCATAATCGTCAAAAAACAGGCACATGGAGATTCCCCAGGTAGCTACGCGGGACTTCCTGGGTGAATTGAGTTTGTTTTTAAGCGAATCGGCAAATTTGTTGTATGCTCCGCTACCTGCTATGATTTCCAGTAATCCGCCGATTAAAACAACAAAAAGCACAATTTTTAAGCGCTCAACTTCTGTAAATGCTTCCTTTAAGTAATGATAGCTGTTAACGAAAAAATCTGAAACATTGTATTCAGCGACAACAAATGCGCCGGCAACTACACCAAGGAACAAAGAAAGAGCAACTCTGCGTGTGAGCAGAGCTGCCAGAATTGTAACCAATGCAGGTATTAAAGATAATATGCCGAAATCCATTTTTTTCTCTTTACAGTTTAATCACGAATGCTAAATCCTCTTTGATCGAGTCGTTTCTCTTCTTCTTTTGTCATAACTTTGATTAAGCCGCCGGCCAAACCGTGAATTTCAACGCCATAGTTTCTGTACATCTGAAGCGTGTTAACAATTTCCCTGGTAATGATCTGACCGGGAACCAACAACGGAATACCCGGTGGATAGGGGGTTACCATGCGTGCTGATATTCGGTCTATGGTATCTTCCAAAGGTAATTCTTCAGTGTCAGCGTAGAAACTAAACCGTGGCCTGAAACGAATTGGGGAGATAGTCAGTTTGAACTTTTTGAGGATTTGATCCGAGCCGTTTGATTGTCTGTTACCGGTGCGTTTTTCAATGTTTTCAAGTGCAAGATACAATCGGTTAATTCTGGAAAAAGTTGCTCCAATGGTCAACAGGATTGTAATTGTATTGAACGTGGTCTTTTCAATCTGTATATTATGCTTAGTTACCAGTATATGTTCAATCTCTTTACTGGAATAGCCGGATTTGCTGATGTCAATTGTAATTTTAGTCGGATCCAGACGAATATTGTCATCTTTTATTTCTGGACTGATCATATCTTCAATGTCTAGCACCCTGAACTTCTTGAGTGAATTAATGGAATTTCTCAAAAGATTGGATAGTTCAAGTACGCTCTGCAACAAGGAATAACCTTCCATAACCATTTGCTTTCGGGCTATGTCTAATGACGCAATCATAGGGTATTGTGGAGACGTTGAGGTGTGCATGCTGAAATTTTCCATGAAAAAATCTTCAATGTTTTCAAAATCCGGATCGTTCACGTGTATCATGGAAGCCTGTGAAAAAGCACTCATCGTTTTGTGCGTGGACTGTGTCGAATAGTCAGCTCCTGCAGCCATAGCGCTTGGGTAAAATTCCCTGTGAAAATTTGCATATCCGAACCATGCTTCGTCTACAATTACTTTTATATTTCTTTTGTGAGCTTCTTTAACGATATCTTCGATATCATAAATCAATCCGTCGTAAGTGCAATTTGTCAGGATGATGGCTTTCAGGCTTTTGTTTTTTGTTATGGCATCATCCATGGCTTTAACAATGTTTTTTTTCGGAATGGGGCCGAATATCCCATATTTATTATTTACTGAAGGCATCAAGTAGAGCGGCTCTGCACCAGAGATGATTACCCCATAATGCACCGATTTATGGCAATTCCGATCTAATAATATTGCATCCCCGGGCTTAAGCAGGGTTTGAATCAACACTTTATTTGAGGTAGAGGTTCCGTTTGTTGAAAAGAACGTATATCTTGAATTGAATGCTCTTGCAGCTTGTTCTTCCGCTTCTTTAATAACACCTTCGGGATGCAGAAGGGAGTCCAGCTCCGGCACAGAAACAGATACATCCGCCGTAAAGAGGTTTTCTCCAAAGAAATCATAAAAGTCTTTAACGTAGGGAGAGTTTTTAGCAGAATTCCCCGATGCATGACCAGGTGTGTGCCATGAATCTTTTGCTTTGTTTGCATATTCTACAAGACGATTGTAAAATGGTGCACTCTTTTTATCATTCATCTCTGCTACTATTTTCCTGTAAATGTCTTCATAAACATTTTCTCCTTTGAAGAAATAACCGGCAATAATGCCGCCGCTTGTAAGCTGCTGACTGTCTGTGATGTTTGTGTATATGTAAAAACTGACTTCATATCGCAAGGCAAGGAACTTCTTGAATATTTCCAGCCCTTTGATGGTTTTTGAAGACTTGGATTTCTGTGACAGCTCCCATTCAGACAGGACAACATGGATGCTCCCGTCTTCTTTAAGAAGGGTGCAGGCATCTTCAAAGTTTGTACACGTAACAATATTTAGCCCTTGTTTTTCAAGAGCTTTTGCTGATTTATGAAGAGTTTCTTCATTGCTGTCTGCTAAGAGAACAGAATAATGCATTTTTTCA
>JBNJFT010000157.1:0-5555 GCA_051747065.1 Bacteroidota bacterium
TGATGGCCGTCCCTCCCCTCCATTGACTCTGCAGCGAACAATGAATTCAGAATAGCTTCTTCAGTAGCTTCGATAACCGCCATGAAAAGAGGAGTCATTGCTGCATTTCTTAACTGACTGGCATCTGATCTACCGGAATTACTTCTGTAGGGAATCCGCAGATCTTCATTTGTTGAAAAAGCGATCACATAATCACCACTTCCATTGGATGAAATGCCGCCCGTTTTCGCCAGTCCTAAAATGCTGCGTTTCGCAAGCCGCTCCAGATTTCTTGATAACAAAGGTGCATCGGTAGCGACTACAATCATGCACGAGCCTTCCGGCTGGTTATTTACCTTATCGTTCAAATAATACTGATCCAGTTCCACTCCAACAGGCACGCCATCAATCTGAAGAACACCGCCAAAATTTGACTGTACAAGTACACCTACTTTGTAACCGCCTTCGCTTTCAGGAAGCACCCGAGAAGAGGTTCCTATACCACCCTTAAAACCAAAACAGGTTGTACCGGTTCCGGCGCCGGTGTTCCCCTCCTCTACTCTATCGCCCTCGGCATTTTCAATTGCTTCAAAAACATGTTCCTTGCGAATATGCATGCCGCGGATATCATTCAACCACCCGTCATTGGTCTCTCCGACTACCGGATTAACAGATCTGACTTGTTCGTTATCGGGCCGGCTCAGGGTATATTCCATTAAAGCCTGACTGGCTGTCGGAACAGCTAACGTGTTGGTCAATACAATCGGAGTTTCAATGTTACCCAGTTCTTTTACCTGGGTAACACCAGCCAACTTTCCAAATCCATTGCCAACATGAATAGCAGCAGGAACTTTATTCTGAAAAACACCTTCACTGTGAGGTAAGACAGCTGTGACACCTGTCCTGACAGAATCGCCCTCATACAAAGTAAAATGCCCAACTTTAACTCCCGGGACATCAGTTATGGCATTTAAGGCTCCCGGCGACATAACGCCGGGGGATATTCCGTAATTTCTAAGCCGCTGCTGTGTTTGGGCGTGACTAACACTGCTAAAAAAACAAAACAGGAAAAAACAAAATATGACCGTTTTATACTTCATGATTTGCTCCTTTTTTTCATAAATATAACATTTTTCGAAGACGAGGGAAAATTTAGTTTGCAGTGACAGTAAGCAGAATACCTACCTGCCGGCAGGCAGGCAGGCAGAATGTTCTGGCAGGCAGGAGGGTTCCATGCTTTTAAAATTTTAAAATGTCAAAATTTACTAAAATATTAACTACAATAAAACAATTTAACAATTTAACAATAGAACAATAAAACGATATTCAAATGAAACTGCCTGAATAAAATCGGGGAAATAAAAAAACCCGCCGAATGGCAGGTTTATGATTTTTGTGTGCCCAGGGCGGGACTTGAACCCGCACTCCCTAAACGAGAACATGGCCCTCAACCATGCGCGTCTACCAATTCCGCCACCTGGGCATAAATCTGAATTGGGCTACAAAAATATAAATTTCTTTTCTAATTCAAAGATAAATTTTCCATAAACTTAATAAAGTCCCGGGAAAATTTTGTTTTACCCACTCCCTTTGCCACCACGGATAATACCTATAATTTGAAACCCTAACTGTAACGTTTTACGGGTTTGTCTTGTTATAATAGAATCTATAGAGTTATGTAGACATTTTTTAGGAAAGAACACAGATCACTGTATTCTTTATTCTGTATTCTACATTCTGCCTGCCTGCAGGCAGGCTGCATTCTACTTGTGCGATTTCCTGAACTCAGGATAAAGCTCATTCCTGACCCAATCAAATTCCGGTTCCTTTTCCAGTATCTTTTGATATGTATTTTCAGCTTTGTCAATTTTTCCTGATTTGTCGTAGCTTTGTGCAAGCCATGCTAAAGCGTTCATATATATCCAGTTGCAGGAAATATTTGTATCTGATTTTTCCAAAGAATTCACAGCTCTATTAAAATATTCAGCAGCTTTCTTATAACTTCCTCCAAACATTCTTGGCATGTGAAACTCCGCGTTTCCCCGTTCTATAAGTGCATTGCTGTTTTTGGGATCAAGCTCAAGCGCCTTGTTTATATTGCGCATGCTCTTAGGTCCCAAAAAAACAGCTTTTGCTTTATTCATGCCTATTTCAAAAGCAATAAAAGCCCCTTTAAAGGCCAAAGCTGCTGATTTATATTTTTGCTTTTTCTCCAGTTTATCCAGATAAGGTTCGGCTAATTTCATGTATTCCCGGGATTCCTCGTATTCATCTAAACCAATAGTGTAGGCAACATAACCGTAATAGGCTTCTACAATATCATAAAGGAGTTCATCCGAAGGATTATCCGAATAAGTATTTTCCAACTCGTCAATATAGTCAGGCCAGGGTTCCATTTCCCCTGTAACATAAGCATTGTGAAATTTACAATCCATTTCCTTCTTACCGTTATAGTCCTGCGATATAGAAAAGAACGGCATTAGAATGAAAAACATCAGTAACAAAACAGGTAAAGTTTTAATTTTTTTGAACCACATATAAGTTTCACTCAATTTTTAATTTTTCTTCCTTTCCAATAATATTTCCCGGTTTGTTTGACTTGAATGCCTTTGAAAACCATAATCAAAAACGTAACCATCTGGGGAATATGAAACAGCAGATTGTTTATTACTGATTGCCGGCTGGTAATGGACACAAAAACTTTTGTCAGGATAACCACAACCAGATAGATAAAAAATATTTCTATTCCCAGCGCAAACGGAATAATAAACACGCCTGTTGCAATAAGAACTGTAAACAACGCCGCTAACAGTGAACTTCCCCCAAAAAACTCAATCACATTTTTTGCAAAACCATTCAAGCCTTCCTTAAATGAACTATACATTCTGCAGGAAACATCTTTATTTCCTAACAAAGTAGCTACCTTGCAGTTTTCCTTTTTCATCATTCGAATAATCTCAATATCCTCAACAAGGCTGTTTTTAACTTGTTCGTGCCACCAATTACTTTTATAGCAATTAGCTTCAAACAACATAAACTGGCCGTTTGCTGCTGCAAGAGAAGAATTACGGCTTTTTCTCACCAGCACCATTGGCAAAAGTGTCAACAGAATCCAGTTCATCAATGGCACGGTCAACCTCTCTCCTCCTGTAATTACCTTTTGCTGAGGAAAAATGGACAACAATGAAAGATTATTCTGCCTGCTGAAAGCCACAGATTTTCGTACCAAATCATGAGAAACATCCACATCTGCATCCAGAAATAATAAATATTCACCTGTAGCATTGGAAGCTAACTGGTTACATGCATGATTTTTCCCAAACCAACCACGAGGCAATGGTTCACCGGATAAAAACTTAATACGGTTATCCTCTTTTGCAAATTGTCGAACCACCTCTGCTGTATTATCTTCCGAATGATCATCATAAACCAGTATCTCAATTTCAGAATGATCTTGCTTCATTAATGCATGCAACAAGTTCGGGAGGTTATGCGCTTCATTTCGGGCCGGTATCAATACAGAAACCAGACTGCCGGAAGCATCGCCTTCTTCGGGCAGATACAAATTGCTCAACATGTTCACAAAGCTGACAATCATTCTTATCGCTGCAAATACAAATATAAACCAACCAAAGAGTATTCCTGTCATTGCATGTCCGGTTTTTGTTGCTCGATCATATTTTTCAGATGCTGATTGTATGCATCTTCCATATTTTTTATTGAAGCAAACTGCTCTGCGTTATAATCGGCTAATGCCAATGTCAGCGTAGGTTTTCTGTGTGAAAAATAATCCACCAATGTAGCTAAAAATACTACCTGAATATTTTCAGGCTGCATCTTCCCCATAACTGAAGAAATGCCCTTTTCAAACTGAAGAGGATAATGATATAAGGATTCAATCTCTCCCTGAGGATAGATAACAACCATGTTCTGCGGATTGGTTAATAATTCCTTTGTATAATTAAGGGAATCTACAACATCTCTTGTTTTCTTTTTGATTGAGAAAACCCCTGCTTTATTTAAGAACATTCGCTGTTTTAGCTGTTCTTCCAGCATCATGACATGAAACTTGCGTTTAAACATGGTGTTATTCAAATAATTGGCTATAAACCCATCCCACCAGCTAAAATGGTTTGCAACCATCAAAAGAGGTAAATTTCGTTCAGTATACCCTCCTTTTATAATCACCTTCCGGAAATGTTGATGAAGCATAAATTTGCTATAGAACCGGAAAAACTCTACAAAAAAAGGATTATGCCGTGCTTTGATCATATCATGCTTTTTTCTGATGCAGTTTCCACCAGGGAACCCTTGGCGAGTCATGGTGTTCGTAATGATACCCGAAAAAATAACAGCTCAGCATCGCTTTGATGTGGTTCTTTTTCTGCGTTCGGGCATTATATGGTTTCATATATTCCCTGTGGGGCTGTTTATGAGGGGCAAAAACGCCGAAATAAAACATCTGAAGTGTCCCCAGCAATGCCGGTGTAATCCAGAAAATCAATAAATTCGGATCATCAAACCATATTAAGAGAAGATTATAAATTGCAGCCATTATAAGAATTTGCCATATTGTTACATAACGGTACATAAAAACCGCAAACCATTTGAAAAAGTTCTGCGATTTTGTATAAAAATCAGGGTCTTTCTCCTGGGCAGGATATTGATGATGCAGTCCATGATTCTTTGTAAGCTTATTATACAACAAGCCTGCAAAAAGAAATGTTGCAAGCCAGCCTACAGCTTGATTTACGGTTCTGTTCTCTGTAACAGTACCATGCATTGCATCGTGCCCGGTAATGAAAAGGCCTGTAAACAAATATCCCTGTAACAACACATGAAAATACATCCATGGCGATGCAAAATCCGGAGAGATATAGACAAGGGAATAAACCAAATGTCCGATCCAGCTTAGTATGATTAAAATGGCTATTAACAACCCCATAAACTCATTTTCTCCGTTAATTTTAAATTATGAAATTCAATATCACAAAAAACAGCAATAAATAGATAAACAGTGCCGCTGCGACCGGATTTTTCAGCTTTATTCTAAATAGTGGGAACAGGCTCATCATCGCCAAACCAGCAATAAACCATACGATATAATTCTGAAGCGGGGGTGCTCCGGCTTCCCATGTCCACATATTCAATTCAATTGCAACAGGCTCCATGATCAAGTCAAAGACAACCAAAAGGAGTCCCCCAACTGCAAGTCGAAGGAGTGAATGCTTAAAGAAATAAGAAGCAATGTAATAAGCTCCATAAACCAAAATCAACCAATTTACAGCGATAATCAAAGGAACATTGAAAACTTCAGGCCCTAATATATCTGAGTAGGAATAGGCTCCAAAAACTTTGCCTGTTGATACACCCAAAACCTCTATGAAAAAGCCAATTGCCGCAATAAGTAATACGGCAACAACAGATTTTTTATTCCATGGTTCATGGAATGCCAGCAACAACAATGCACTGATTAATAGAGTAATCGGTGTTATCTGCACATAAAGAGGTGATAATGCAGGAATACTAATCCCGATAATGCCAATTAAATAAATAGCAGCTAAAAAAATGCGTGT
>JBNJFT010000158.1:0-5534 GCA_051747065.1 Bacteroidota bacterium
TAAAAAACGTGTTTAAAAATGATCCATTATATTTCTTTTTCAAATTTATAAAAAGAACAGGCTTATAATTTACTGTTTTGCAGAATTCTACAATTTATATTCAGTTTAATTTCTTTTAGGACAGCCTCGAAAAATCAGTTACAATTTGAAATATTATAGCTATTGCCTTGAAATATAATTGTTTAAAAAGAAAATTATGAGGTAATTTATTTAAAAACATAAATCCGCGTTTATCTGTTGCATCTGTGTCATCAGCGTTCTATTCATTTTTTTTGTCTACAAATTTTGGATGATGATTCATTAACCACACCTTAGCCGGTATGAAACAGCGCCCACAAAGATTACAGCACTGGTTACAAAGCATACATTGATCAGTCCCAGTTTAGGAATTAAATATGCTGTGGTTACAAAACTTCCAATGGCAGCTCCGATCAGGTCAATGCTGTATACACCTGAAGCAATATTGACAATTTTATTAATCTGTAAATTTGAAGCAAGCGAAAATAACATTCCTACCATCAGTGAAGTGACAAACATTAAGAATATGAATAACCCCTGTATTAGTGTTGCATGGAGGTCTGTTTCCCGGAATATGACCAGCAACAGTGGAAGAATTAAGCTAAACAGGATCATGTAGATTTGAAGACGCTGAAAATTTTTAACAGATACTTTTTTGAAAACCAGAGAACGGTAATAAGTCCCTACAGCTAAACCTGCCATAAATACCGTCACAATAATCCCTACAAGATTGTACACATATCCATACAATACCTGGAAAGCAATCAGGAGTATAATTTCAATTGAAGCACCTGCATAACCACCTGCGAACATCACAAAATTCACCGGATGTACACGAATGAACAGGAAAACGGCCAATAAAACAATAATGTAAAATGGAATCCAGAAGTTGAAGTGAAAATAGCTCGTCCACTGGTTGAGTTTTTGAAAATAGGTGATAGGGTTGAAATCCCGGTTTATTTGTACTTCATCATCAAGCAGTTTGGCTATTTTTTCTCCACGCCTTTGGACTAGCTTTTTATCGATGTGGTATTTATTTACATACTGGGTTTGAATATCTTTCTCGTGGATCAAATCAGTGACATTGTATGATAGTTGTTTGTCAGATGCCAGAAAATAATTCGTGTTTCCCGGAATGATCTTCACATGCTTAAATGTTTGTTTTAGCGTATTGTAAACAGATGAGTAAAGGGACCTGGTTTCGTCACTCAGGTAATTAGAGGAACCGGATAGGCTGAAGCTGATGATTGCTTCTTTTGAAAGGTTTTGTTTTAAAGCTGTGTAAAATTCATGTGTGTAAAAACGGTTTACTTGTGCTGTACTTGGTTCGGGAAGATTAATGATAACTACGTTATATTGTTTTTTACTATTTTCTATATAGTAGCGTGCATCTTTGTTTATAATTTTGAGATTATCCGGAATGTTGGGATTTATTATCTCTTTTTCAGCTTTAATAAGCCATGGGTTAATTTCTACATAATCGATCTCACTGACCGGATATTTATTAATTTCTTCTATAACACCAGACATACTTCCTGAGAGCAAAAGGATATTTTTGGAATCGGAGGCCTGGGAAAAAGGGAAATGAACAGTTTCTTCAG
This sequence comes from Bacteroidota bacterium, assembly GCA_051747065.1. Classification (GTDB taxonomy): domain Bacteria; phylum Bacteroidota; class Bacteroidia; order Bacteroidales; family UBA12077; genus JAGXLC01. Next base: position 1,620 of record JBNJFT010000158.1, read on the forward strand.
TTTGAATGGGTTGATGAGATGAAAACAACAAAATATTATTTTCATAGAAGTTTATTTGCTCCTCGGTTTTTGTGACTGTAATATTTCCGTAGGGAGTTGACCTGAAATACTGAATGTCCTGGTTCTTATACAAATATTCTTGTACCCGTTGATCTATATTAAACATGAAATGAACCGAAATAAAAGCGATCAGAAATACTGAAACCGGAATCGTTATCCATCTTTGCCTTAACCGGAATGCAAGGATACCAATAAGAATTAGCATGGAAACGCCTAAAATCAGTAAAGATTCAAAAGTGTCTAAAAACCAAACCAAAGTAATATTGAACAATATGCCGCCAATTACACTTCCCAGTGATTCCCACCCGTAAATCTTGCTTATCAGATTTTTATTTGTTGCTTTTCCTAATGTGTGGCTTATGAATGTGAACAGAAAACCTGAAACTAAGCAAAAAGGAAGAAGCAAAAGAAGAGAAGAATAGAAAACCTGGAAAAGATTGATCATGGTTCCATAAACAAATAAAATATTACGAAGGTAGTAGGCAAGAAAAGTCAGAAGAAAAGGCAATAAGGCGATAATAATAAACATAATGAGCAGAACTGTATTTGAGGCTTGAATTCTTCCCGATATTTTTCCTGCAAAAGCTCCAAGCCCGGTGAGCAACATCCAGTTTGTCAGGATGATGCCAATTACCAGCTCATTGCCGTAATAGATGGAAAGTAGTTCACGAAGCAGGATAATCTGTGTGCCGATGGAAATGAACCCCATCATAAGGGCAAGAATAAAATAACTGCGCACATCAGATTTTAGTTTATCCCGGATCATGATAAAAACGAATTTTCTTGTTTTTGTCTAAATTTAAGAAATATTTAGATTTAAGAAAATTTCAGATTTATGTTTTTGAATAATCTGATTTTTCAGTTATGACTTAGCAGGAAAAAATGCGGTAGTTATATAGTAAAAATATTTATAAACTTTTCTACTGCCAATTGCTTACTGCCGACCGCTTACTGCCTTCTTTTATTAAAAACAGATTATCTGCTTAATGTGTAAGTTTCTGTGGTTTTTGCTTCATACTTCTGAAAAGAATGAATAGCCCAAGAATGACAAAAGGTATGCTAAGAATTTGTCCCATGTTTAAAGCCATACCCTTTTCCCATACAACTTGCACCTCTTTAATATACTCAATAAAGAAACGTGCAGTAAACACAAGTATCAGGAACATGCTGAAAAGAAAACCGGGTCTGATTTTTCCTTTGTTCCTGAAATAGTGGTTGAATAGAAATATAAAGATGCCCAGGTAAGCCAATGCTTCATATATTTGAGTGGGGTGTTTTGCAATAGTTTCTCCTCTTCTCAGAAAAATAAAGCCCCATGGAAGATCAGTGGCGGTTCCGTAAATTTCAGAATTCATTAAGTTGCCCATTCGGATAAAAAAGCCTGCCAGGGCAACGGCAATAACAATTCTGTCCAATATCCAGATGAAAGGTTTCTTTTCTTTCCGTGAGAATAAATAAAGAGCAGCTATAATTCCTATAGCAGCTCCATGGCTGGCTAATCCGCCTTGCCAGATAGCCAGAATTTCGAAAGGATGTTGAAGATAATGCTCAGGCTGATAGAAGAAAACATGCCCTAATCTTGCACCAATTACAGTTCCCACCACCATGTAGATCGTAAGCCTGTCTAAAGTTTCTATTGAAATTCCTTCATTTTTGAATATGCGAGTGAAAATGTAGTATCCCAGAACAAAAGCAAGGGCAAAAAATAACCCGTAGTAGCGGATTGAAAGGCTGCCAATACCTATGATTTCCGGGTCAACGTTCCATGGAATAGCTAATAAATGCATATTGTATAGATTTATATTATTACAACTGACAAATGTAGGAAATAATTTTTTACCTTAATTTTGAGTAATAAAAAAAATGTAAATTAAAGTCTGAATTATGCTACAATATTATTATGTTTGTCAATTCAATCAGGAAATATATGAAAGTATCATTTAGTCATATTATCATTTTTGCATTAGTTATTCTATTTGGAATTCTAAGTTTTTCCCGGTGTGCTAAAGTTGTTTCTCCAAGCGGAGGGCCTAAAGATTCTATTCCACCACAGCCAATAAGGGCAGAGCCCCCTAATTATTCCACCGGCTTTTCGACTGATGAAATAGAAATTGAATTTAATGAATTCATTACTTTTAAGGAGATGAATAAACAATTCATTAGCTCACCCCCTTTCAGTGAAAAACCAGATATTTCAGAAAGGGGTAAAAAGGTAAAAGTATTTTTAAATGATACACTTAAAGATTCTACTACCTATACTTTAAACTTCGGAAATGCTATTGTTGATTTTAGGGAAGGAAATGCATTGAGAAATTTCAGGTATGTTTTTTCTACTGGTTCCATAATTGATTCTTTGTATGTTGAAGGACAGGTTTTTGATGCATACTCTCTCAAACCTAAGAAGAATGTTGCTGTCATGCTTTATGAACGTTTTAAGGATTCTCTTCCTTATACCAGAGTGCCTGACTTTGTAGCCCGGACAGATGAAGAAGGAAAATTTCTTATACCAAATTTGAGAGAGGATCAATATAAAATTTTTGCTCTGGAAGATGAAAATAACAACTATTTGTATGACAGCCCTGATGAGAATATTGGATTCTCTGATACAACGATTAAATTTACTAAGGAAGAATTTACGGATAGAGATACAATTTACAAGGATACGATAGAAAGAGAAAATAATTCAGACAGTTTAGTTATTGATACAGTGGAAGTAAACGAATACAGGGAATGGGTTGCTAAGGATTTTCAGCTAAGATTATTTAATGAAGATCAAGACAAACAATATCTAAAAACGTCTAATAGAAAAGAACCACAAAAAATTTCTTTTATTTTTAACCGTCCTGTTGAAGATAGCATATCTCTAAATCTTCTTGATACTGTTGCTGTGGACAGTGCTGATTCTGAAAGCAACGGTCTTGATAGTATTAAAACAGAAAAAAAGCTTTTAGCGGAAAAAAACATGGAGGATACCCTTACTTATTGGATTTTAGATTCCACAATTTATAATCAGGAATATTTGACATTTGAACTGTCATATCCTGCTTTAGATTCTGCCGGTGAGAAATATGAACGGTTGGATACCCTGGAACTCAGATATTCCTTTGAACAGGAGCAAAAAGATACTATAGAATTAGCAACCAATGCTTCAAAGTCGGGACTCTTTGATCTAAACAGAAAAATTCATATTTCACACCCGTATCCTCTGGAATCTATTGACACAAGCGGCATTTGTTTGTGGAAGGTTCAGGATACCGTAATGATTGAGAAAGATGTAAAACTGGAAAAAGACACCGGGAATCTATATGGTTTTCGACTCTTGAATGATTTGCAGCAGAATTCATCTTATAAACTACAGATTATAACGAATACCGTTAAATCTATTTATGAATTTTATCATGATACTTTAGAGGTTGATTTTCAGACGCAGGAAAAAGATCATTATGGCGAGTTAACTATGGATATGGGTACTATTGATAAGCCATTCATTTTTCAATTGTTAAAATCAGAAGAAGATTTATATCGGGAAGAATGGTATCCTGCCTCATACAATGAAAAAATAAAGTGGGATTATCTTGAACCCGGAGAATACTCCATACGGTTAATTATAGATGAAAATGGAAACAAAGAATGGGATACAGGAGATTATCTAAATCACATCCAGCCTGAAAAAGTAAGTTTTTATCCTGAAAAAATAGAAATTCGTTCCAATTGGGAATTAGAATTAAAATGGGATGTTAATATCAATTCGATTGTTAAACCCAAAAAAGAAAAATGATGTCAGTACTGCTTGAATTTTCAATGTTTCCTACCGATAAAGGTGTGAGTGTAAGCGAAGAGGTTTCGCAGGTAATT
>JBNJFT010000159.1:0-5514 GCA_051747065.1 Bacteroidota bacterium
CTGTACATAACGGGAACGATCACCAGTGTTAAGAAGGTGGCAAATGCAAGCCCGAAGATTACCGTCCATGCGATTGGGCCCCAGAACATCACCATGTTCCCTCCGAAATAAAGTTGAGGGTCAAATTCACTGAGCAATGTTCCAAAATCCATGTTTAATCCGATGGCCAATGGCAGCAATCCGAGTATGGTCGTAATAGCCGTTAATAACACCGGGCGCAGCCTGGTTTTTCCGCCCTGGACGACACATTCTGTGGCTTCTTTTACCGGAAGATAGGCGCCTTCTGTCAAACCCATTTCTCTGCGCTTTCGTTTTTTGAGCAATTCAATGTAGTCCACAAGCACAATCGCATTGTTGACAACAATTCCTGCCAGGGAGACGATTCCTATACCCGTCATCACCACGACCACATCCATGTTAAAGATTCCAATTCCCAGGAATACACCAATGGTGCTGAATATCACACTGGAAATGATGATTAAAGGTTTTACCAGCGAGTTGAACTGGGTCACCAGAATAATTAAGATCAGAACCGCTGCGATGATCAGTGCTTTGACCAGAAAGTCCGTAGACTCCCTTTGTTCTTCTTGTTCACCTGTAAATTCATACTTGTAACCTTCCGGGAGGTTATAATTTTGTAAAAGTGACCTCAGTTGATTATTAATTTCTGTGGCATTATAACCCTCAATAACATTGGAATAAAGAGTGATCACACGGTCCATGTCTTTGCGTTTTACGGCTCCATAGGTTGTGCTGTAGTTAACATCTGCTACCGCAGAAATTGGAACTTTTGAAAAGCCATTTTTGTCGGCTGGCACGGATATCGTCTGGTTCATAAGAGTAGGTAAATCATATCGGTATTTTTCGTCTAACCTCAGTTGAATTGGATAATCATCTTCGCCTACTTTGAAATCGGTAATTTCTTTTCCAAAGAGTGATGTTCTTATTTGATTTGCAATATCCATTGTTGATAGCCCAAAACGGCGTGCATTTTCCCGGTCAATATTTATAAGTACTTCCGGCTTCCCGACATCCAAATCCATTTTCAAGCCTTCGATTCCCGGGATTTTACTTTTTTCGATCATTTGTTTTATGGAGTCTGTAACCTGAATAAGTTCTTCAAAGTCCTGCCCTGAAACCTCTAAATTAATGGGGTTTCCTGTAGGTGGCCCCATTCTGTTTTTTTCAATAGATATTTGCGCGCCGGGATATTTTCCAATTAGTTCATCGCTAAGGCCTCCCATGACTTCGGAAGTGTTCATGTCCCCTCTGAATTCGTAATCTACAAAAGAAATCGTCGTTAGTCCTATGTTTGGTGTGTTTCCTGCCGTAACAAAACCCTCGGCAGCTCCACTACCTACGGTTGTTAGTACCGATTCCACTGACTTTTTGTGAGGTTCCAGAAATTCAATAATGTCTTCCTCCACAATATGCATCAATGAATCTGTTGCTTTTATGTCTGTTCCGACAGGCATTTCGGCACGAACATTTATATAGTCGGGGTCATTATCCGGGAAAAACAGTACATCAGGTTGTCTTAACCCTAAAAAGATCATTACGACAATTAAAAGCGCGACTGTTCCCAGGAAAAATTTCACCGGATTTTTCCTTCGAAGCGCAAACTGGAGGAGTTTCAGATATCCGTTTTCCAATCTTACAAGGAAAACGTTCTGAAATAAATATTGAGCTCTGTGAAAATAGATGACGTTTAAAAAGATAATCAGAGCCAAGATCATGAGGATGTTAGCTATTGCAAAAACTCCTGTCAAATAGAAAACACCGGCAATTCCGACAAGGAAAGCAACAATTTTGAAGTTTTTCTTTTTATCCAGTTTTTTATTATTTGAACTGTTTCCGAATTTAATAAATGTTGCTGCAAGAACCGGAATGATCACCAATGCAACAAAAAGAGAGGAGGTTAGTACGATGATTAGAGTAATCGGGAGATTCTGCATGAATTCACCTGTTACTCCACCCCAGAAAGCAAGTGGAAAAAACGCTGAAAGTGTGGTAATGGTTGAGGTGATAATTGGTATTGCAATTTCTCCTACGGCTTGCCTTGCACCTTCATAAGGCTTGTAACCCCGGTCTTTTACGAAACGGAATATGTTTTCCACAACTACAATGGCATTGTCTACCAATAGCCCCAAAGCCAAAATGAGAGAGAAAAGCACGATTATGTTCAGCCTCCCGCCGATAAGGCTCAAGACAATGAACGAGAGGAACATGGACATAGGAATTGCGGTACCAACGAAGAGTGCATTTTTTGTTCCAAGAAAATAGTAGAGTACGAGAACCACAAAAATAACTCCGAGGATAATCGAGTTCTCTAAATTACTTAATTGTTCCCGGATCATATCACTTTGATCATTGGTAATAGTGATATTTAAATCTTCCGGAATTTGATGTTCGTCTTGCGCTTGCTCAAGAAGAGAAAAAATTTGATCTGTGGCTGCCAGAAGATTTTCACCGCTTTTCTTAATTACCTGAAGCGAAACCACGGGATTTTTATCCAGCCGGGCGTAACTATCCGGGTATGCATAGCCCATTCTTACATCTGCTATGTCTTTCAGGTAAACCAGTTTATCATCATTGTTTTTTACTACAATATTTCGTAGTTCAGATACATCTTCAAATTCGCCGATAGTACGAATTGAACGGTTTGTTTTGTTAAATCTCAGTTCTCCACCAGGAATTGACAGGTTTTCAGAACGAACAGCATTTTCTATCTGAGCAAAACTTAGTCCTACAGCCTCCATTTGATAGGGATCAACATTGACTTTTACTTCTTTTTCATTCACTCCCTTAATTTCGACTTTTGAAACCTGGTCTACTTCATCAAAAAGGTCTTCGAGGTATTCAGCGTAGTCATTTAACGCATCAATGCTGTAATTACCCGATAGGTTAATGTTGATAATCGGAAACTCCGAGAAATCAATATCCTGAACGGAAGGGTCTGACTTCAGGTCATCGGGAAGCTCCCTTTCAGATTTATCAACCGCATCTTTTACATCCTGAAGGGCCTTATCGATATTTACATCTGTGTTGAATTCAACCATGATAAGCGAAAACCCTTGAGAAGAAGTCGAATTGATTTCTTTTATCCCCTGTATTCCTTCAATCTCTTTTTCGATCGGCCGGGTTATAAGATTCTCAATATCTACCGGCGGATTCCCTGCATAGGGAGTTTGTACCATAACAGTAGGAATTACGACTTCCGGTGTAAGCTCTTTCGGTAAGTTCTTATAGGAATATAACCCAAAACCAAGTATTGCAATTGCCAGCAAAAGTATTGTATTTCTGTTGTTTAATGCCAGCGTGGTTAGTTTAAACTCTCTAATTACCTTATCTATGAATGATTGATTATCTTTAGCCATTACCTTATGATTTTTTGATCTGTTGCCTTACTTCACTAATTCTTTCTTTTCTTTTATGTTCACTTCTGAACCTTCAGAAACTTCGGTATATCCTGCAGTGATAACTTTTTGCCCGGCTTCTATTCCCTCATTAATTAAAGTCTGGTTGTTATAGGATCTGCCGGTCTCTACATAAGTCTTAGAGGCTGTTGTTTTTCCGTTTTTTTCTTTTGTTATGTAGATATAATCACCTTTCCTATCCTGTTTTATAATTTGTGAAGGAATCACTATAGCTTCTTGTTTTGTGAAATCATTCACATTTATTATAGCAATTTGGTTCGGCCTTATTTTTTCATTCCGGTTAGAGAATCTTGCCTCAATGGTGAAAGTGCGGCTTTCTTCATCGACAATACTTCCTTTTCGGCTTATTGCTGCTGTTTTTGAATAATTCTCCAGTGCCGGGAAATTAATTCTGATTTGATCTCCTGTATTGATATGTTGTAGATATTTTTCCGAAAGGTCTGCCTGAATTTTTAGTTTTTTCAGATTAACGAGATGAAGTATTGGTTGTCCCGGGGATGCTAATTCTCCTGTTTTTTGTGTGATTTCTTCTACAATCCCATTAAACGGGGCCTCTATGGAAGACATATCCAGCTGAGCCTTAAGTGATTCCAGTTTTGATTCCAATGACTCTTTTTTATTTTTTGCTTGTAGATACTCCATCTCCGAGCCAACGCTGTCTTCCCAAAGTCTTTTTTGTTTTTCGTAAGTTTTTCTTGCGAGCTCCAGGTTGGTTTTGACTTCTTTTATGTTGCTCTCAAGCACCCTTGTTTTTAAGTGGATTAGAGCTTGTCCTTTCTTCACCCGGTCACCTTCCTCAACATATATTTTCTTTATCTGGCCATTGGTTTCCGGACTGATAAATGCCTCATCAACTGCTTCCACTGAGCCATTTGCATTGATGAAATGCCTGAATGTATCTGGTTGCATTTCTTCCACAAAAACGGGTACTCTATAAGCATCTGATCCGCTTTCAGAGATTTCACCCAGCTCATTATTTAGTTTTTGGATTTTTTCGTCCAATTCGTTCTTTTCTTTTTTATATTGAGCGATCTGCTTTCTTTTTTCTTGTTCTTCGGGCTGCTGGCCGCAAGAAATAAGAGTGACGATTCCAAAGATGATAAGTAGTTTCTTCATCGGAAATAGTTTTTTAAAGTTCATTTAATATTTTTTCAAGTTCAATTTTAGCATTAAATAGTTCATGCAGTGCAGAAAAATAATCTGACTGCGCTTGAAGATAGTTTTCATGTGTTTGTGTTAATTCAATGCTGGAGGACATACCTTCTCTATACTTTTTAGCCGTATTCTCGTAAATGTTCTTCGAAAGCTGAACATTTTCCTTTGCTGTTTCTGTTTCCTCGCGGGCATTGTTGTATTCATATTCTGCCTGAGTAAATTTTGACCTGAGGTTTTTCTCAAGCAATTGTTTGTCATTTTTGGCTTTTTTCAGATCAATTTTTGCTTGTTGTACCTGGGCATTTCTTTGAAAACTTGAAAAAATCGGTACCGTTAAATTGACCCCCAGGGTGTGGTTTATTGTGAAGTCAAATGCAGCTTTGTCTGTTTTGTCTGTGTACTGGTAAAAGCCGGAAATTTTTGGCAAATACTTTGATTTCTCACGTTTGAGATTTAGTTGTGATATTTCCTGTTGATTTTCTGCTAATCGATAGTTGATATTATTCCCTACATTAAATTCTGAAACATCTGATTCATTATCCTTAATCAACTGAACCTTTAATTTGTCTAAGTTATCACTAAGTTTCAGTGCATTGTCTATGTCAATGCCCAGTTGGATTTTAAACATCAGATAAGAAAGCTTTATTTGTCTTTCCAGAGATTTAACGGAATTTTTCAACGTATTGTAATTCATCTTAAGTTGGTCGGCATCTGTTGATTCAGCCAGACCTTCCTCTACCATTCTTTTTGTTTCATTGTAGAGTGATTTAACATTGGATTTGGTTGAGTCCAGAATCTCTTTGTTTTTTTCCAGAATGAGGGCAGAAAGGTAGCTTTTTGTTATTGTTTCTTTCAGGTCTAACTTTTGTTTTTCTTCATTGATCTGTGAAATCTGGTGATAGGTTCTGGAAGCCTGTAAACC
>JBNJFT010000160.1:0-5514 GCA_051747065.1 Bacteroidota bacterium
AGAATGGGACATGCCGGAGCTATTATCGGAGGAAAAAACGATACGGCTTCAGCTAAGATGGAAATTATGGAAAAATGCGGAATAAAAGTTGCAGAGTCTCCGGCCGAAATCGGCCAGAAAATTTATGATGCTGTAAATAAAAAATAGAGTGGTGGAGGCTTCATTCTTAAATTAAAGAGATTTTTTAATGTTTGAAACAGATTGGTCTGACAAAGTCATTTTAATTGCAGAAGACGAAAAGATTAATTTTTTGTTTTTAAAAGCAGTGTTCAAAAAAACGGGTGCTGCTATTTTGGAAGCAAAAACCGGAAGAGAAGCAATAGAGTTCTGTAAAAGCAGAGGAAATAAGATAGATATAATTTTGATGGATATAAAAATGCCGGATATTGATGGTCTCGAAGCTACTCGACAAATAAAGAAGATAAATCCTGATCTGGTAGTAATTGCTCAAACTGCTTATACATTCAAGGAAGATCAGGAAAGGGCAGAAGAGGCAGGCTGTGATGATTTTCTGGCAAAGCCTATCCGGCCTGCAAATATGCTCGCCCTCGTGGGTAAGTACCTGTAGGGACATTCTGAAGTAGAAGATAATTTATAAGTGCCATCAATTTGCTGATGAGCAAGCAGTAGGCACTCTGCAGTAAGCAGTGAATATTCAGCACATAATGGATAAACAAATTCCTGATCATTATTCGCTACTTCTGAAAATGCCTGGAGAACAATTCAACAATAAAACAATAGAGCAATTTTTAACAATAAAAAAAAGCCATCTGCTTAACTGCAAATGGCCTTTTTTTTATGGCTCAGATTTCAAACTATTTCTTCTTTGGCATGTCATAGCCCTTTTTCTTGGCGGCTTCTTCAAGTCTGGCCTGCCATTTCGATTTCTTCTTTGGTTTTTTCTTGTTCTCTTTCAATTTCTTATGAATAGCTTCATCATCAACGAAATTTCTGATGACTAAGGTTTGTCCAAGAGTTATAAGGTTTGACAAGAAGAAATAATAACTCAAACCAGCTGCAAAGCTATTGAAGATAAAGAGTAACATAACCGGCATAAGATAGGTAGTGAAAAATTTCATCCCCGGCATCTGCTGTCCGGCCCCGCTCATTTGGGAGCTATTGATGCGGGTTGTAAATATCAGAGTTGCTGCCATTAATAGGGTAAATCCACTAATGTGATCCCCGAAGTTAAATGGAACTTCAAATGGTAAATTCAGAATTACATCATATGAGGACAGGTCATCAGCCCAAAGGAAGCTTTCCTGTCTTAATTCAAACGAGGAAGGGAAAAAGCGGACCATCGCTATAAGGAAAGGGAATTGCAACAAGAGCGGCAAACAACCTCCCATCGGGTTTACACCGGCTTTTTTATAGAGGTCCATTTGAGCCCTTTGCTTTTTCATGTTATCCTCTTTATTTGGATATTTTTTATTAATCTCGTCAATTTCAGGCTTAAGCACACGCATTTTTGCCTGAGACAAATAGGACTTGTATGTAAGAGGGAATAAAGCCAGCTTAATCATTAAAGTCAGTAAAAGAATAATGATTCCATAATTCGCAATGGAATTATCCAACCAAGCAAATACGGGAATGATAATGTATTTACTCACCCAACTGAAAAGCGACCAGCCCAAATCTACTAATTCTTCAAAGCCCATATCATATTCTTTCAGTGTATTATAGTGATTTGGTCCAAAATAGAACTTCATTGGCACCGTGTAATTCGGGTCAGAAGAATAGGGCACAGCAATATCAGCTTCCATGTGTTTCAGGTACTTATCGGAATCTTCCAAAGACTTAAAGGAAACTTCCGAGTTCTCAAAATGATTTTCGGCTACCAGTATTGAAGAGAAAAACTGTTGTTTAAAAGCAATCCATTTCACCCGGGTATTAAGTTCTTCCTCGGCTTCATCATTTCCTCTTGAACGGATATCATCCACATCGTCCTGATAGTATTTATAACCTATGGTAGTGAAATTGTTTTCGTTGTTTGCTCCTTTTTCAAGTTGTGGGGTATTTACGTTCCAATTCAGGTCTAATGAGCTATAATTTCTTGGAATAACATCACTCATTCCCACAAACTTGATATTGAAATCCAGCATGTAGGCATCGGGTTTCAGGGAATATTCATATTCGATATATTTATCTTCGCCCGCGTAAAGTCTGAGTTTTACAGATTGTTCATTGTGTTTGGCAACAATAGAATCGTTTTCCCGGCCGTATTTGAAATATAGGTCGTTTGTAGAGATTTTTCTGTTGCCTGCAAAGAAATTAAAACCAAAATGATTGTCATCACCGTCGAATAATACCAATGGCTTTTTGTCGTATGTTTCGTATTCTTTCAGGCGGACTGAATATGGCCTGCCGCCTTTTGTACTCAGTTTGGCCCTCATTTTGTTGTTTTCAAGAACAATGAGTTTCTTTTCACCTTCGGCGGAAGTGGAAAACGAACCGTATCGACTTTTTAAATCTTTTTCAGAAGATTTCTTATCCGTTTCTTTTTGGGTTGGTTCTTTTTCTTTTTCCTGTTGATCTGCAGGTGAGGTTTTTCTTTCATTGGAGGACTCTCTGTCAACTTGTTCTTGTTGTGTCTGTCTTAATGAATCTTTCTGCTGTCGGGCCTTTTCAATTTCTTCTTGTGAAGGCTTATTAAAATATCCCATCAGAATTAAAATGAGAGCTATAATCAATAAGCCGATAATCGAATTCTTATCCATTTTACTAGAATTTTACCGTAATTTTTAACGGGTGCAAATATAAATTGAAAAGATAAGATTAACAAGAAAATCCTTAAGAATACTACGAAAGAAAAATATTACAGTTTTTCCTCAGCATTCTATTTTGATGGTATTTCTGAGCAAATTTCTTTTACAAAAGCAACAAATAGAGGGTGGGGATTTAAAACAGTACTACTATATTCAGGATGAAACTGAACCCCAACAAACCATCGATGGGAGGGGAGTTCCATTATTTCTACAAGATCTGTTTCAGGGTTGCATCCTGAAAAAACCATTCCTGCCTTTTCAAAATCTTTCAGATAGTTATTATTGAATTCGTATCTGTGTCTGTGACGTTCCTTTATGTTCTTGGATTCATAGATTTCGTATGCTTTTGTCTTTTTCTTAATTTCACATGGATAGGCACCCAGGCGCATTGTTCCGCCTTTTTCCGTTACATTTTTTTGTTCCTCCATTAAGTCAATGACAGGATAAAGGGTTCTTCGGTTAAATTCGGTAGAATCGGCATTCTTAAAATCCAAAATGTTTCGTGCATATTCAATAACCGCACTCTGCATGCCAAGGCAAATGCCTAAATAAGGTATATTATTTTCCCGTGCATAATTTGCAGCCACGATCTTCCCTTCAATGCCTCTTTGTCCAAAACCCGGAGCAACCACAATGCCCTGCATATTTTTTAATTTTTCCTTTACATTTTCCGAATTCAGATCCTCAGAATGTATTGTATTTAGATTGACCTTGCATTCATTAATAGCACCGGCATGAATAAAGGATTCCATTATAGATTTATATGAATCAGGCAATTCAACATATTTTCCAATTAAACCTATATTTATTTCCTTTTTTGGGTTTTTCAATTTATCAACAAACTGAATCCAGTCTCTCAGATCAATTTCTTTGTTGATAGGAAGGTTTAATTTATTCAATGTGGTTATGTCAAAGCCTTCATCTCTCATCATCAGAGGTACTTCATAAATAGTTTCCACATCGTGAGACTCAATGACTGAGTTTATATCCACATTACAAAACTGAGCTACCTTTTTGCGAATTTCGGGGTTGAGCAGCCGTTCAGACCTAAGCACCAGTATATCGGGCTGAACACCATTCTCTAATAGTCCTTTAACGGAATGTTGTGTAGGTTTGGTTTTTGACTCTCCTGAAGCTGCAAGATAAGGAACAAGTGTCAGATGGATTACAAGACTATTGGAGGCTCCGAGTTCCCATTTTAATTGCCTTACTGCTTCGATATACGGAAGAGATTCAATATCACCAACAGTTCCGCCAATTTCTGTTATCACAGCATCATAATTGTAATGCTTGCCCAGAACTTTTATGTTTCGCTTAATTTCATCGGTAATATGTGGAATAACCTGGACAGTTTTGCCCAGATAATCACCCTTGCGCTCTTTATTGATTACGGATTGATATATCTGTCCGGTAGTTACATTGTTGTTCCGGGAGGTTATAACATTTGTGAACCTTTCATAGTGACCTAAGTCCAGATCTGTTTCCGTGCCATCTTCTGTTACGTAGCACTCACCGTGTTCGTAAGGATTAAGTGTACCCGGGTCAATGTTAATATAGGGGTCAAGTTTCTGAATAGTTACAGAATAACCTCTCGATTGGAGTAATTTTCCTAAAGATGCGGAAATAATTCCTTTTCCAAGAGAAGAGGCAACACCACCGGTGACGAAAATATATTTTGTTTTCTTTTTCACTTTTTGTGGATTTATACTTCTCCGTCTTCAACTTTGTCAATAAGCTTTACTTTTTCTTCCAGTAATTCAATTTCTTCTTTGGCGTTTTTAATTTTATTTTTAAAATCCTGAATCATTGAATTCGCCTCGTTAGACTCTGTTGAGATAAAACCAAGGTTATTTTCCCAGGTTGAGATATTTGTTTCAAGTTTTGAAATTTTATTCATGTATTTTTCTCTTTCCTGACGCATCCGGCTTTCTGCCTTTGGTTTCTGTTGAATGTTTTTAAGCTTACTTCTGTATTTTAAAAGCTCTCGTTTCAGGTCGCTGATATCTAAGTTGTCGTATTGGTCATACATTGCTTCCCGGTATTCTTGCTGGATTTTGTCCTTAAATTTAAATGGAACAAACCCTATTTCTGCCCACTTTTTTTCAAACTCATATAGTTTGTTCAGATTCTCTTCCGTATTTTCACCGGGTTGGAAGTTTTTTATCTGTTCTATTAAATCTTGTTTTGCTTTTAGGTTTTCTTCAAAATTGTTGTCTTTGCTTTTATCCTTCTGTTTTCTTTTCTGGAAAAATTCATCACAGGCTGCTCTAAAACGGTTCCATATTTCATCGGAATGCTTCTTAGGTACAGGACCGATTTCCTTCCAGTCTTTTTGAAGTTGTATAAGCTCTTTTGCTGTTTTTTCCCAGTCTTCGCTATCTTTAAGTTGTTCAGCCCGCTCAGCAAATTCTTGTTTCTTTTTCAGGTTGTTTTCCTGCCATTCTTTATGTTGAGTGTAAAAAACCCGTTTTTGTGCAAAGAACTTGTCGCAAGCTTTTCTGAAACGTCTGTAGATTTTGTTATTATGCTTTCTTGGAGCAAAACCAATTGTTCGCCATTTTTTCTGCAGATCAAGAATTTCCCGTGTATAATGATTCCAATCTTTATGAGAATCAATTTCCATTTCTGCAAGTTCTTCTGCCTTCTCACAGAGCTCCTGTTTGGCTTTAAGATTTTCGTTTTGCTTTTGGCGAAGTTCTTTAAAATATTGTTGGTGTCGTTTATTTATTGTTGTAGTTGCTTCTTTAAA